>JAZOVL010000042.1:0-8144 GCA_045658685.1 Pilosibacter sp. | reverse complement strand
GGTCTAACATAATGGAATCCGGTTTGTAGATATACGGATCCTTGATCAGACCAGGCTTCTGACAGTTTAAAAACATCATGGATCTTCTTAAGCGTTTTTTATTCGGATGAATCATTAGTTGATGACACCTCCCCACGGAAGATTTTCTGTGATACCATTAGAACGAAATACTGCGCATTCTACTCTCGCTTTTAATGTGCAGTCGAGAGCGCCTTTATCAACCACCTTTACTACTCCGGTTGTAACGCCCAGGCATTCTAATGTTTCCATAATTACTTTGCGAATCTGTTTGCCATACTGATGGATCACACTGCTCTCAATTATAAGTTCAACCTTATCTTCGCTCGGTTCAACTACAACTTGAGCATCGCTGGATTCTAGCGTACCTGCCATGGCAACTTTTTTAATCTCCATACTTTACCTCCTATTTTTTACGTATAAATTATGAATTTTCACGTTCTTATCAGGTTCTGTGTTATTATTATAACACTTGGATTGTATTTTTTCTAATACATATGCCTCTATATCATTTATAATATTTTTCTTATATATAAACTTGAGATATATTATTGATTATGCTATGATTTCTATATAAATCTATATAAATCGGGAGGGGCCCAAATGAATGAAAAACATATGCATTACATCTTAACTATATTGAAAGAAGGCAACTTTACCAATGCAGCAAAGAAGTTATATGTATCTCAGCCATCATTAAGCCAGATTGTCAAATCCGCAGAAGCAAATCTGGGAGCACCCATTTTCAACCGCCATACCGATCCCATTTCACTGACTCCGGCCGGTCAGCTATACGTAGATGCCGCCAAACAGATTACTACGATCTCAACCAATCTGACAAAACAGATTGAAGAATTGAGCAATGAGGAATTTGGAAAATTACGGCTCGGAATATCTGTCCAGCGAGGAATGGAAATTCTCCCATACGTCTATCCACGGTTTAAGCAGCAATTCCCTCACGTTGATCTGATTCTCCATGAACAAGGTTCTGCTAATATGGAACGAAGCCTCATTGAAGGTACTGTTGGTATTGCCCTTCTGACCACTTCTCCAAAACATGAAGAGCTCGTTTATGACTTGATTCAACATGAATCCATGGTACTGATCGTAAATAAAGACTGCGATCTTGCTAAACGAATTCTTCCCGGCACTCCAATTGATATTAAAGAAGCCAAGGATGAAATATTTATATGCAGTAAGCACGGACACTCTGCAAGAACAATTCTTGATGCCCTCTTCATCACAAGAGAAATCAAGCCCGAAATCGGTCTGGAAACCATGAGCATCGAAATTGGTAAACATGTGGTTGCTACCAGCAAAGTGGTCATGGCATGTCCGGATGCATATGCAAACTTATCAAACTCAGATTCATCCCCTTATTACAGTTATCCTTTATTGGGTATTGAGAATCCAAGACATTTTTACGCATGTTATCGAAAAAATTTATACCTTACAAAATATATGCGTTATTTTCTGGATATCTTGCACGAATATGCTGACTATCATAAGTAGTCTGCACAATAAGGAGGGGGGGAAGCTCCGATTCAAGAACCGGAGCTTCGGAAAAGGGGGGGGATATATATATCAATATGAGGGACAAGCAATATATGGGGAAAGGGTAGTACCACAGGTGTTTCCACCCGTGGTACTGGAATAAGGTGGAGAAATATACTGATAACATGACGTCAATCGTGTCTTTTTCGTAAAATTAAATCCAAACGATTCATTTTATTTTTCCAAACACCTTGTCGTCTTTTGTTGTCTGTCCTTTTCTGTAACTACATTATACGACCTCTATCGACTTTATAACATTGCTTAGATTTCACAAAACATGCACAAAATGATACGATTTTATCAAAAAAAGGATGTGCTGCTGCACATCCCGATAAAAAACCTCATTTCTTATTTATCTTTTGCCAATCATTTTATATATAAACTCCACTGCACTATCGATTCCGTAACTGGCCGTATTGATGCAAAGATCGTAGTTATCAGCATGGCCCCACTTCTTTTTTGTGTAAAAGTTATAATAGCTTGCATGCTCATGGTCCAGACGTTTTAAGAGGCGCTTTGCTCTCTTTTCATCCAGCCCTTTGTTGACCTCGATGGTGCGACGGATTCTCTGCTCCATCGGAGCTGTGATATAAATACTGATATGTGGAATATTATTGTTGGTCATAATGGCATCACCGCAACGGCCCATGATAATAAAGTCTTCTTTCTTCGCCATCTCGCAAAGAAGATCGCTCTGGTTAAAGAATACTGCATCTCTTGTTGATAATCCATGGTAACGGCTAAATGCGCGGATTTTCTCACGAAGAGTCTTTTTATGCTCCGGTTTAAATGCACTGGCCGGGCTCTGATCAAGAGTTTTCGCAACATGAGAATATCCGGAGACATCATAGAGAGCATCCTGCTCTGCTTCCAGACGCTTCTGCACCGCCTGGAAGATTTCCGCATCATAATAATTGATTTTCAACTTATCCGCAAGTTTAAAACCAACGTCAATACCGCCGCTTCCGTAGGCCCAGCTAATACAGATGATCAAATGATCATCTTTAGAAAAGCGGTTTTGAACATTAAATTCGTTTAGTTTTGCCAGTTTCGGGTCGATGACATCACCACCGGCAAAACTTGTCGGCAGTGTCATGACTGCATGAAGAATACGATCATATTCACGCATACAAAGTCTGCGCTCTTCTTTATCCGGAATGGTACGGGCCATATTGGCAATAAGCGCCAGCTCGCTGCGAACCAGGTTTCCGTCCGGTCGGGTCTTCAAAAGCTCTACCAGCTCATCGACACACTTTTCACGGTTCCTATTAAATACACGTCCCAGGGAGGAGCCGAGGTTTGCATATACTTCACAGTCCAGATCATAGATATGTTCTGCCAGTTCACGAATTTCTTTTTCTGTTACAGGTTTTTCACTTAACATATGTCCTCCCCCTTCCTATAAAAAGAATACCAGCATATCAAGGATAAACACCGGAATCAGAATTCCAAACGACCAGAGCAGGTATCCAAAGAATGAAGGCATTCGGATACCGTTTTCATCTGCAATGGATTTGACCATAAAATTCGGTGCATTACCAATATAGGTATTGGCTCCCATAAATACCGCACCGGAAGAAATTGCCAAAAGCATTTTGGATGGAATTGTTCCAAGGGCAGTCATAATTCCCTCTGTGAAACCAAGTGTACCAGCAGTTGTCAGGAATACAAGATAAGTCGGAGTATTATCTAAGAAGCTGGATAATAATCCGGTTACCCAGAACAACTGAAATGGTTCAGTCAGTCCAAGAGAACCTCCAACCGCTTTTAAAACCATCAGTGCCGGCTGCATGGTAATAAAAATTCCAATAAACAGAACTGCAACCTCCTTGATTGCACCCCATGTAAAATGATTCGCACGGCGAATGGAGCTGTCTGTTGTCTTAAAAGACAAGAACGCACATGCCAGAATGATCGCCATCTCAATGATTGCCGGGTAAGTCAATGTTACGTGTCCATATAAATGAATGCCTTTTACATGTCCTGCTGCATCCTGGAATGCAGGCATTGATGGTAAAACACCGCTTAAAATCACAGCCACTACAATCAGGACAATAAAGATCAGGTTGTGAAGACCACGAATCTTCACCTCAGTACCCGGCTTGCTGATATCCGGTTTCAGACCTCTTGCAATGTCAATGCGATATGCGCGTCTGTCAATCCAGTAGAACACAAACAACAGAACCAGCATATTAAACAGCATCATCGGGAACAATTTCAAGCTCCAGAAGAACGGAACACCTCTCATAAATCCCATGAGAAGCGGCGGATCTCCAATCGGAGTCAGGCATCCGCCCAGGTTGGATACCATGAAAATAAAAAATACAATGATATGGCGGCGCTTCTTTCTCCAGGCGTTCATCTTAATGATCGGTCGGATCATCAGCATACTGGCACCTGTCGTACCAATACAGCTGGAAAGCAGTGTGCCAAAGGCAAGAAGTCCCACATTGATCCGCGGAGAACCTGCAAGATCACCGGACAGGGTGATATTACCACATACGCAGAACAGTCCAAATAATAACACAATAAACGTCAGATAGTCAGCAACAATACACTCCAGTACGATTTCCACAGCTTCGCCTGCTCCATAAAGCACTGCGAATGGAATTACAAACAGCAAAGACCAGAGCACTGCCGCATGCAGCTGATGTTCCTCCCACCATTCTGGTTTTACCAATGGCAAAACTGCAATGCACAAAAGAAGACATGCAAATGGGATACAAAGCCAGATCGGAATCATTTCCATATTCTTTTCCTCCGAAAGCGTCCTGTTCCAGTTTTTCAGCTGATCCAGTCAGATATTTTGGACGCTTTAACCTTTTATAAATCCTCATTATAGCACGCTTGCCAGATTTGGAAAGAGCAATATCTACTAAACTTTTGTGACAAATTTAAATGCTTTGTATGCACTTCTTACAGACTATAATCTTATATTTTAAGTTTAAAACAGAGAAAAGGGCAGCTAATTGCCACCCTTCCCTTTATAATGCTAAGTTTTTGTTAAATATATCACCTGTTCTATACAGCATGTGGTCAAGCCGGTTATTCTGTAACCTTCTTGCTGGCCTCAAACGCCTGCTCCAGATCTGCAATCAGAGTATCTACGTCCTCAAGACCAACATGAAGACGGATCAGATTTGTCGGAACATCTAAGGATGCTGCCTCTTCCTCGCTCATGCCAACTGTCGGCATTACACAAAGGCTCTCGAAACCACCCCAGCTTACGCCGAACTGGAACATCTTGAGGGAGTAAACAAACTCGGCTGCCTGTGCAGCTGTACCGTCATAAGTAAATGCAAGAAGACCATTTGTCTTGCCCTTTAAATATTTGTCAACCAGCTCTTTCTGCGGATGGCTGTCAAGGCCCGGGTAAAATACCTGTTTTACACACGGATGCTGCTCTAACCATTTTGCAACTTTCATACCGCTCTCGCCATGTGCTTTTACACGAACCGGCATAGTACGAAGACCACGGATCAGGAGCCATGCCTGATGCGGATCCATACATGCACCCATGAGCTCTCTCTCGTTGCATGCGATCTGCTCGATGTTCTCTTTGGAACCTGCAACCACACCTGCGATAATATCGCTGTGACCGCCCATGTACTTGGAAGCAGTGTGGCAGATCAGATCAATGCCGTACTTGTACGGATTCTGGTGAAGCGGAGTTGCATATGTATTGTCGATTACTGTGCCAATGCCATGCTCTTTTGCGATCTTGGCAACTTCTTCGATATCCTGCATATAGAGTGTTAAACTGGACGGGCTCTCTAAGTAGATGAGAGTTGTCTCCGGACGGATTGCATTTCTGAATTCTTCCGGATCTACGCCGTGTACAAATGTATGTGTCACGCCGAATTTCTCAGCGAGATATTTTGTAATAAATGTACGTGTCGGACCGTAAATTGTGTGCGGAGCTACAATATGGCAATCTTTCTTTACGAAGTGCATGATCGCTGCGGAGATCGCGCCCATACCGGAAGAGAACACAGCTGCCGCCTCAGCACCCTCTAATGCTGCGATCTTACGCTCTGCAATATCCATAGTCGGGTTGGAAACGCGGCTATATACGAATCCACTGTCCGGAACACCATTCTTCGGTGTTGGTTTTACGAACAGAGAGTTCTGGAAAATCGGCGGAACGATCGCGCCCATAAACTGCGCATACTCGTCGCCTAAATGTGTACAAATATCCTGAGCTGTTGTGTAATGCTCGTCCTGTGGTTTAAGAACTGCCATGATTCATTTCCTCCTTATTCAGAAATCATAATACTTAAAATCTCTGTATTTGTCTCTTTCATACCCTCTTTTGCAAGACGGCCTACGCTGAGAATAGTTTCCTCAACGCAGGATTTAACGATACCGTCACCATCCTCGAAGTTCTGTCCGCGGATGTGCATGTTGTAACCAATGATACCTGCATCAACTGCCTCTGCGATCTTCGCTGCACAAGAAGCTTTTGCACCGTCACATACCATACCGGATACGATCGCAACTGCGTTAATTACTGTATGTACTACCGCCTCGAAGTCACCGCCGTTTAAGTAAGCGATACCTGCACCTGCGCCTGCGCCTGCACTAACTGCACCACAGAATGCAGAAAGACGACCGATCGGAGTCTTCTGGTGAATGGTTGTAAGATCGGAAAGTGCCAGTGCACGGTACATCTTGTCCTCACTCACACCAAGCTCTTTTGCGTAAACAATAACCGGAACGGAAGCTGTGATACCCTGGTTTCCGGAACCGGAGTTGATGATTACCGGAAGCTCACAACCGTTCATTCTTGCATCAGAACCTGCTGCTGCCATCGCACGTGCTCTTGTACGAACGTCTGTACCGTTCATGTCGATGAGAACTTTACCAATATTTGCACCGTAATCGCCGCGGATGCCTTCTTCAGCAATTGCCATGTTGCATGCGATCTGACGGTCAAGCATTTCTTTAATGTCTGCAATATCAACAGAGTTGATGAAATCCCAGATATCAGCCATGCTGAGAAGACTGCGATCTGTAAGACCCTCTTCGCTCTCGCCCTGTACTTCTAATTCCTGAAGGATCTCACCATTCTTCTCGATCAGTACAATGTTTGTGTGGTAGTTTACAATACGAACTTTGGAGTAATTCTCTCCTTTATATAATGTAACGATAATATCGAATGTAAGGCCATTATCTACATGATCAACTGTGATCTCAGCAGTATCAAGGAATGTTCTCATGCCTTTGATCTGCTCTTCTGTCACATGCGCGATAACTTCCAGCTCTTTGTCCGGATCACCGCCAACAATACCAGCTGCTGCCGCTGCCGGAATACCTTTCAAACGGTTGGTATTCGGAACGATAACAGATTTTACGTTCTTAATAATACTACCACTGGCACCAATTACCACTTTCTCCGGCATCTCACCTAATACTTTGCGAGCTACTGCTGCTGCATAAGCAAGAGCAATCGGCTCTGTACAACCCATCGCCGGTTTTAACTCTTCCTCAAGAATTTTCACATAAGCACCATACTTTAAATCAGTCTTCAGCATATCCAAAACCCATCCTTCCTAAGTAAAAACAAATGTCAAATCCACACTTGCACATCCTATAATCTTACTGTATCATAAAATTATCCAAAAGTAAAATTTAATGTTTTAAACATATCATTTAATAATTTTAAATCTTTTTACATGATATAAAAAGGAGAATTCATCCATGGAACTTCGTGAAATCCAGACTTTTATCCAGGCCGCACAGCTCAAAAGCTTCTCCAAAACTGCTCAGGCTCTCGGTTATTCCCAGGCCGCGGTAACAATCCAGATCAAAAACCTCGAGGAAGAACTTGGCATTCATCTCTTCGACCGAATCGGAAAACAGACTCTTCTTACCCACCAGGGATCGATCTTCTATAATTATGCCATTTCCATTATGAAAGATCTGTCCGAAGCCAAAGCAGCCGTGACAGAAACGGAAGATCTAAATGGAGTGCTTACTATCGGAACCATTGAATCCATCTGCGCCTCTATTTTTCCGCAGTTGCTGGAACGATTCCACGAACAGCATCCGAATGTAAAGATCAGCATTGTTCTCGATTCTCCGGATGTACTGTTAGACCGAATGAACAAAAATGCCATCGATCTGGTGTATCTCCTGGACCAGAGAATTTATGACCACAAATGGGAAAAAGTTCTGGAAGAACCGGAGGATATTGTTTTCGTTGCATCTTCTGACCATCCCTATGCCAAAAAAGCTGCTGCTGCAAAGAAACCATTGGCACTGGATGAAATCCTCAAAGAGCATTTTCTATTAACTGAAAAAAATGCCAGCTACCGCTTCGTTCTTGACCGGTATCTGGCTGCCAACAATCAAAAAATTGATCCTTATCTGGAAATCGGAAATACAGAGTTTATTATCAATCTTCTGAAAACCAATGCCGGTCTCAGCTTTCTTCCAGAGTTCTCCGTCAAAAACGAAGTAACGGCAGGACACCTGAGTATCCTGCCGATCAAAGATTTCCATATGAGAATCTGGCGCCAGATCCTGTACCACAAAGACAAGTGGATCACAAGGGAAATGAACGCCTTTAT
>JAZOVL010000041.1:0-12430 GCA_045658685.1 Pilosibacter sp. | reverse complement strand
GAAAAGCTGCATTAGAAGAAGCAATGAAAATAACCGGAATTAAAGCAAATTTAAACATACAGCCGATGGAATTGACAGAAGAGCCAAAAGAACGTGTGGACACTTACAATGATCCCGTTCGCAGAGCCAACTATAAAATCTTAGAAGAACCTGCAAAGGCTCTTGGACTGGATATGAAAATTCCACCGAAAGTAATTCCTCGTCCATATACACGTCTGGCATGGGAAGGCTGGTTCTATGCGAAAAAGAATGGTCTTGGTGACCAATACAGCGATCTAATGTACCGTGCATATTTCATCGACGAAAAAGACATCGGAGATTTGGAAGTTCTTGTCAAGCTTGCAGAAAGTATCGGGCTGGACGGCATCGAATATCGTAATGTTCTGGAAAATGGTACCTATTATGAGGCAGAACGTATCGCCAGCAACTATTCCAAACAGAATCTCGAAGTGAAAGGAATTCCTACTCTGTTTATTAACGGACACCGGGTGAAGATGAATGATTACTCTGTTAATGCTGCGATTGAACTTCTTAAGGCCCCGCCAGGCGAAGATATCACCACCGACTCCTTTGGCTGTGGACCGGATGGATGCCATTTTTAAAATACAAAGAGCTGGAAGGTAATTTATGAAAATCAAAAATAAAATCGATCTACATTTGCACATTGATGGTTCTGTACGTCCGGAAACTGTATATGAACTGTCCAGAAAATACCATGTGGAGCCGGAATGCAATATGACTTTGGATGAGATCAGAAATTCTATGATCATTCCGGAGGGAGAATATGATCCGGACTTTTTAACATTTAATCCTCCGATCCGGGCCATGCAGACACCGGAAGGTCTCACACGTACCACAAAGGAATTGGTTGAGCGCCTGGAATCCGAAGGTCTGATCTATGCAGAGTTACGCTTTGCACCACAGTATCATTTGAATAACGGTATGACTCAGGAAGATACTGTTATTGCTGTCATAGAGGGTCTGAACGAAGGTTTGAAAAATTGTAAAACATTAAAAGCCGGTATCATTTTATGTACCATGAATCACTGTGATCCGCTTGAAAATCATTCCGAAAATATAGAAACGGTATATTTAGCAAAGAAATATCTCGGAAAAGGTGTCTGTGCCATCGATCTTGCAGGTTATGAAGAACGTATGAGTGAGTATATTGATATTTTTGATCTTGCTCATGAACTGGAAATCCCAACTACAACCCACAGCGAGTTCACGGTCGGCGATGCCTTGAAATATGGAACCTCCCGTATTGGTCATGGCTATCAGGCCGCTTTGATACCAGAATTGACAGAGGCTGTTATTAAAAAAGGGATAACTTTGGAAATGTGTCCCAACAGCAGCCTTTCCTACGAATATGGATTGAGCGGTGATGAAACCCACCCGCTGTTCGTTCTGTTTAAGAAAGGGGCTCGTGTTACCGTCAATACCGATAATCTCACGGTACTGAATACAAGCCTGGAATACGAATACGAACTTTGTCGCAAGATGGGATTCTCTGATGAAGACATTATAAAAATGAATAATTATGCGATTGAAGCCTGCTTTGCTGACGAAGACACAAAGAAAGAATTATTATCTGTACAGCCATAATCATGAAAACTCCCTCAAGATAAATCCTGAGGGAGTTCTTATTTTTATTCTACTCGAATCGCCACATGAGAAGCATATTTTCCTCCGCGGTGGATGCTGTTTTTCGCCACCTTGGTTTCTACACTGTTAAATCCTGCTCTTGTGTTGCTGTTCGGGAATGTGAAGTTTTTCGCACTGGAGGTGATAGTAATGCGAAGTTTGTGACCAGCTTTGAATGTGTGGGACAATTTCGTTGTACGGATCTTCACCGGATACACAACGCCAGCCTCCATAAATTCCGGTTCTTCAAAACTGTTGCGGTAACGTACACAGATCATACCATCTGCCAGTTTCATGGAACGGCCATTTTCATCCACGTCTGTGATTCGCACGATCAGATCGGTATCCTCGCAATCGGAAGAAAGGTACAGATGTGCGTATGCATCACCTGTGATCGTCAGATTTTCTGAAAGAGTTTCTGTCGTATAGCAGAGAATATCCTGACGTTTCTCCTCTTCCGTATAGTCTTCCGGAACTTCAATTTCATTCTCTGACATATCAATAATGTGTGTCGCCGGATTTTTCGGATCATAAAGGAATGTATCCATCTGCTCCGCAGTCGGAACATTTAAAGAAATCATACCTTCATTTTTTACTGCTGCATCAAACTCTGTACCATCCAGATACAGAACTATTTCTTTTGTTTCCGGAACCGGCCAGTTTGCAGCTGTCTTCCACTCATTGCTTCCCATGGTGTAATATTCCACCTTCGGAGTCTTCTCAATTCCGTTATCCACACCTTTCAGATAATGATCCAGCCAATCTAAACAGATCATATCCATATCATAACGAAGCGCATTCATTCCCAGTTCCAGGCCATGCACATCATAATGAGAGTTGCCGCTATGGATCCACGGTCCGAGGATTACTTTTTTATCCTCGTAGTTTTCACAAAGATCAAGAGCCTCTGTTGTTCCCATACCATTGTCATCAAACCATCCCGACATGATCAATGCCGGGACTCTATGGCTGCCCATTCTGTTTTTCCAATCGGTCATCTTCCAGAAATCGTCCAGATCCATGTGCTGCAGATATTTATTGACGAACGGAATATCATAACCCAGCGTCTGTTTCGCCATCTGTTCGAGCGGACGGATATCTAAGATCTCGTTCCAGTTATCTCGATCCATGAGAGAAGAATCAGAACGCTGTCCGGAAACCATAAATGCCCATGCCATCATGCCAGAATTATAGCAGCCGCCGCGCCGCGGAAGATCTCCGAAAGCACTTCCTGCTGTGACACTGCTGAGCATCGCTTTCAGGTGCGGATTTTCACTGACCATCGCAGCCCACTGAACATAGCCCAGATAGGAACCTCCGGTCATTCCCACACCTCCATCAGACCATTCCTGCTTTGCGATCCAATTCAGTGTGTCATCTCCATCCTCTGTTTCGTAGTAGTTCGGAATCCATTCGCCTTCACTGTCTTCACGGCCTCTCGTATCCTGAATGACAACTGCATAACCTCTACGGACATATTTATAATACATGGATGGAGCCACATTTTTTCCATATGGAGTACGGATCAATACGGTCGGAACCTTTCCTTCACAGTCCGGCAAATAGACATCCGTAGCAAGATGAACACCATCACGCATTGCGACCATATGTGTATCTTTCGGACGAATGTTCCATAACGGTTCCTGATACTTTTCTTTCCAGATTTTCAAAATAGTCCTGTCTTCAAAACCTTCTTTTACCAGGATAGCACACTGATCACGCCATGGAGTAATGATCGCGAATACTTTTCCGCTATCCAGCATAATATCTTTCGGAAATTTCACAATCCTCTGTACATATTCCCCCTCACAGCGCTTGGTGTAAATCTGTCCGCCGGAAGTTGTAAAACTTTCCGCTCCCTCTGCAGCTCCGATCTCACATTCTTCTATTCGCTCCAATGCTTCCAGGACATTCATCTTTCCCATTTCCTGGTACATGGTAAACGCTGGACTTAAGAGTTCTTTTTTCAAAAATGTTCCTGTGTATACATCATATGGACAATGGTAAATCTTCCCATCTTCTCTCTCTAGTTTACCAAAGCAAAGACCTGACACATAGAATCTCCACTTATTGCTCATTTAGGCTGTCTTCTCCTTTCAAAATCAGAACAAACGACAACTGGCAATCTCTTCATTCATTAGCACATCTGAAACTTTAACGAATCCTCTCCATCTACAAATATTGTACGAGTGTCAAAAACTCCGGTACGTACCAGAGCATCGCTCAGATTGATCACATATGTCACATCATTTACAACAACTGTGATCTTCTCATTTTCTCTAACCAATTCACTGACGATTCCTTTTACCACACCAGGTTCTCCGCCGGTAACTTTTATACGTTTTCCCATACTTTTCGCAGAACTCAAAAAGTAAAACAACAAATCTTTCTTATCCATTGATATCCCCTTATCTTATCTAATCTTTACTTTCGACCTCTGCTACCCGCACAAGAATCTCCTTCTCGCGGAGTGCATCTTCGATCTCATCCAAAACCTCTTCACTTTCCGCAGAAACTGTATGAAAATGTCTCTTGGAAGTCATGTTCATAATCAGTTCGGACTCACTCTCTTTCATCCGTTTTAAATACACTTGAACATCTCTGCGACTTCGAATATTCAGTGGTGCAGTCATTTTCCCGTAAATACTGTGCTCGATCATCACATCCACAAGAATTCCTCCGCAATCCACAATGGTTGTCAATTCTTCTTCCGTCTGCTCGTCTGTATGATAAGTCTCAAATACTCTTGAAAGCAGTTTCGGTTCATCCAAAATATATCCTCGCGCTGTCGATACGATTTCATGTCCTTCTGTACGGAGAAGAGCAATATCCTGTACTACAACCTGGCGACTGACTCCTGTTTCACTGCCTAATGCACCGCCGGATAATGGAATCTCTGACTCTCTCATTAATGTTAAAATAAGTTTTCTTCTTTCTAAACCAGTCATTATCTTTTTCATCTCAGACCTCGCTTCATGCCTGATAGCGTTTACTATTCCTTGCTATGATTATATAAAATAACCATATCCGACGTCAATCGTATTCTTCATGTTCCCCTTGACTCTTTGCCTAAAAAGCATGTATGATACTTAAATTATAATTATATCAAAAGAAAGGAATACCATGAAAACAAATCATTCATCAAACACACGTGATATGGGAACCGGAAGTATTCCGAAACTTCTGGCACAGCTTGCCATCCCGGCAGTTATCGCCCAGATCATCAATCTGCTTTATAATATTGTTGATCGCATTTACATCGGTCATATACCGGAAGTAGGCGCTTCAGCCCTGACAGGTGTCGGACTGTTTGTACCGATTCTCATGCTGATCAATGCATTTGCGATGCTGGCAGGTTCCGGCGGTGCACCGCGTGCAGCCATTGCCATGGGCAAAAAAGATCATAACACCGCAGAAAAGATCGTAGCCAACTGTTTTTCGCTGCTTTTACTTTTCGCAGTCGTTTTGACAGCTGTATTCTATTTTTCGGCTCCGACGTTACTTCGCATGTTTGGAGCCAGCGATGTCACCTTGCCATACGCGGTTGATTATGCAAGAATCTACATTTTAGGAAGTATTTTTGTTCTCATCGTTATGGGAATGAACCCATTTATTACAACACAGGGATTCGCAAAGATCAGTATGCTGACCACCGTAATTGGTGCGGTAATCAATATTATTCTGGACCCGGTCTTTATCTTTGTCTTTGACATGGGTGTAAAAGGTGCCGCACTTGCAACAGTGCTCAGCCAGGCTGTCGGAGCTGTTTGGATTCTCAGATTCCTAACCGGCAGACAGACGATCCTACGCTTAAAGAAAGAAAATATGAAACTTGATCCTGCTGTATTTGGTCCTTGTCTTGCACTTGGAATCTCTACCTTTGTTATGTTGTCTACAGAAAGCCTGTTGTCTGTCAGCTTCACTTCCAGTCTCTCCCGTTATGGCGGCGATCTGGCTGTCGGAGCCATGACGATCATCACCAGCGTCAGTCAGCTTGCAACCATGCCGTTACAGGGAATTTGTCAAGGGGGGCAGCCGATCATCAGCTACAACTTCGGTGCAGGAAATTCCGAACGTGTAAAAAAAGCATTTTTCACTCAGTTCAAAGTTTGTGTTTGCTACACGGCTCTTTTCTGGATGATCAGTATGATCTTCCCACAAGTATTCGCCGGAATCTTCACAGAAGATTCCAATCTCGTCAAATACGCTTCCTGGGCACTTCGTATCTACATGGCCGGCATCTTCTCTTTAGGATTCCAGATCTGCTGCCAGCAGAGTTTCATGGCACTCGGTCAGGCGAAAGTCAGTCTGATGCTTGCTTGTTTACGTAAGATCGTATTGCTGATCCCGCTGATCTTTGTCCTTCCAATCTTCTTTGAGAACAAAGTATTTGCCGTATTTCTCGCCGAACCGGTCAGCGATATCACAGCTGCACTTGTGACAACCATCACGTTCCTGAAATTATTCAATAAAATTTTGAAAAAAGATCACTAACAAAATAGAGGTTTGATCGAGTTTTATCTACTCAACCAAACCTCTATTTTAATTCTCTTCAAAATATTTCTGAATCTCTTCCGGATCCTGTGTCTGGATCTTTTTACCCTTCACTTCCAGCAAGAAACCAAGTGCTCCTGCCAATGTGTAAGATGTTACTAGCAGTTCTGCACCGCCTCTGAAAGAGAAATACAGATCACAGGACCAGTCATCATCCTCTTCTTCATTATCATCAAAGAACGGCTGAATAGAATCAATTTCTGTTGCCTTTCTGTAAGTATTAATATCCCACAGACAGAAATTATCATCTTTGAAATAGTGGAAGCTTTCGTCAAAGGAGTGGGCATCTTCGGATGCGAACAAGCGATTTTCGTCGTTCTTCCATACGAATCCCCAGCACTCTCTTGCATGTATACGCAGTTCATTTAAACGATCTGCCACTTCTTTTTTATTGTTCATAACGCACCTCTTTCTATGTTTTCCATATGATATATTCTGTGTTAAAACATAGTCATTTTATACTATTCCGCATGGAACGTCAAGCTTCAACCCACTTCTTGCATCCTGCTCACAAATCCAAACTCATCCTTCTCGATTCGGATTACAAACGGAAACTGATTGTATTTGATACACATCCAATAGTCAGCCTCCGGAAATACTTCCTGATTATCCGGGTTAAAGAAATGCTCTCCGCCATTTATTCTAAGATTAGAGATCTTTTCTTCAATATCCGGCATTTCTCGATCTTCCAACAAACTGATCAGATACTCTGCACACAACTCATCTTCCGGATTGGTACAGATTCCACGTGTTCCCATGCTGACAATAGAAACCGTTTCCGGATTTTTCATTTTAATATAAGAAACGATGGCTTTTGCATTTACAAGACTTCCGGTAATAATTTCATCTGCACTCTGCGCATTGACAATTCCCTGTGTACCGGCACTGGTTGTGTGAATGATCGTTTTTCCTGCCACAAGCTCTCTATCTACCGCAGACGGCGAATTTCCGTAATCAAATCCTTCACATTTCTTTCCTTTACGTTCCCCCACCAGAATACTGTCCGGAATCTTCTCACTTAAGGCAAACGCATCTTCGATCGTACCGATCGGCCGGATTTCTTTTACACCCATATCATACAGATAACATTCCAGAGAAAATGCACGAAAGACATCAATGATAACAGTCAGACCTTCAGCCTGTCTCGCACCTTCGATCAATTGTAACCGTTTGATCTTCATAATGGTATCCCACTCCCTCTCTCCATGTTTCCTCTTATCTCATCCAAAGGAAATCCATAAATCTCGCTACCTGGTGTCTCCAGTCTGCCTCACAATGTGAACCTCCGATATCACAGAATACATCTACTGCCGCCCCCTGTACAGCCAGCTTGTCCGCAACTTCGTGGTTGTTTCTTGCTGTCGGACTTTTTGTATCCTCATGCTCATGGTCTTTCACTCCCCATGCTTCTCTGGTTCCCCAGGAGATAAATGCACGGGTATCCGGATCAATCGGATATGCCTCAATATCTGCATTCAGCTTCGACATACAGAAACCGATAGCACTGGAAACACAAGCTGCCTTAGAAAATACATGATTGTATTTGATCACACCAAACATTGCCATCAAACCGCCCATACTGGATCCTGCAATTCCTGTACACTGACGATTCGGATAGGTACGATATTCTTTATCGATCATCGGCTTGATCTCCTCTACAATCCATTTGAAGGTATCATCGCCGATACAGTCAAATTCGCTGCAGAATCCTGTAGGCATTTTGTACGGACAGTATTCGTTCAGTCTCTCTCCAGTCCCATGACCACACTCAATTCCTACAATGATCATTGGCTTCACCCATTGGTCCATAAAGTCTTTTATCCCCCAACTGGTTCCGTAAGTCGCATCTTCATCAAAATACAAATTGTGTCCGTCAAAAAAATACATAACCGGATACTGTTCGTCTGTTTCATCATAGTTGTCCGGTAAATAGATGTGTAATGTCCGGTCTTTTCCTGTCGGTGTATATACGAAATCTCGCTTGATAATCATGTAAGATACCTTCCTTGTTTTTTCATATAGTATAGCATAATTTTCTCATTTTGTGGATATTTTTCGAAATATTTTTCCAATTCTTCATTGACTTCAGCATAATGGAATAGTATATTTTAATCATTAATAGAAAATCACAGAAAAATTTTATACGGAGGTGCCCATGCTAATTGTAAAAAAATTTGGCGGTACATCGGTTGCAAATAAAGAACGTATTTTTAATTTGGCCAGACGCTGTATCGCTGACTACGAGAAGGGACACGATGTTGTCGTCGTTTTATCGGCTATGGGAAAATATACGGACGAATTGATTGCAAAAGCCAAGGAGATCAATCCGAATCCCCCAAAGCGTGAAATGGATATGCTGCTTACCATCGGCGAACAAATGTCCGTGTCTCTGATGTCCATGGCCATGGATTCCTTAGGGGTGCGAAGTGTTTCTCTCAATGCATTTCAAGTAAAAATGCACACAACAAAGACATACGGAAATGCTCGCCTGAAAAGAATTGACACAGACCGCATCAAACAAGAACTGGACGACCGTAAGATCGTCATTATAACCGGTTTCCAGGGTGTAAATAAATACGATGATTACACAACACTGGGTCGTGGCGGCTCCGATACCACTGCTGTTGCACTGGCCGCTGCGCTCCACGCGGATACCTGTGAGATCTATACTGATGTAGACGGTGTCTACACTGCAGACCCACGCCTTGTTCCGGCTGCGCGGAAGTTACATGCGATCACATATGACGAAATGTTGGATCTGGCATCCTTAGGTGCCGGAGTGCTGCATAACCGTTCGGTCGAGATGGCGAAAAAATATGGCGTACAACTTGTTGTGCGCTCCAGTCTCAATGAATCCGAAGGAACTGTCGTGAAGGAGGTAGTAAAAAACGTGGAAAGAATGATCATCAGTGGCGTTGCCTTAGATAAAAATGCGGACAGGATCTCCGTATTTGGACTTCCGGATGTCCCGGGTACAGTCTTTAAATTATTTAACATTCTTGCAAAAGCAAATATTAATGTTGATATTATCATCCAGTCAGCCGGCCATGACGGTACCAAAGATGTTTCCTTTACCGTATCCGCTGACAATCTGAATGAGACCATGGAACTTCTGGCGGAGCGCAAAGAATATCTCGGATTTGAACGTATCGAATCTGACTGTGACATTGTAAAACTTTCCGTTGTCGGTGCAGGCATGATGTCCAATCCGGGTGTGGCTGCAAAAGTATTCGAATGCCTCTACAATATTAATGTCAACATCCTTACAATCGCAACTTCGGAGATCAGAATTACGGTACTGATCCCTGCAAAAGATGCGGTCGCTGCTATGAATGCAGTTCATGATGCTTTTGGTTTGGCAGAATAAACGAATTATAAACTTCCTATTAAATCTTTTGAGAAATGTAGAAATTTCCTTTTTCTTCTGTTACACTTGTAACACTGGTTTTTTACTATCATTTACAACAAAAGAAAGAGGACCATTTTATGAATAAACATCCGCAAAAAACAGAAAATCCATTATTAAAAGAATGCCTGTTTACCGCACTTATTAAATTGATGGATCAGAAAGATTTTAAAGATATTAAAATTTCTGAAATTGCACAGAAAGCCGGTGTTTCCAGAATGACCTATTACCGGACATATGATTCCAAAGAGGATATTCTGATCCAGTATTTTGAAGAGCAGTCTCAAAAAATGCTTCTTGCGCTGACAGCTAATCCTGATTCTACTGTCTATGAAATATTCTGCCTGTTTTTTACCTTCTTTAAAAAAGAAGCACATCTGATGGAATACTTATATAAAGCAGGTTTACTGCAAGAAGTCATTCAGCGATTTGCCACTTTTGTATCCGGTGCATATGATAAAGCCAACGCTCATATGCTGGATCCAAAAAATAAGTCATACGAGGTAACATTCATATCCGGTGGTTTGTTCTTTCTGCTTCTTCACTGGATTGAACGCGGCCTTATCGAAACACCGGAAGAAATGGCTCATATGTCGATGCGATTGCTTCAGATTCCCAGTTACTCTAATGACTAAACTTTGCTGGAGTGGAGGAATGACAGTTCCTTGCCAAAAGCTCAGAAAACGCGCAAAGATGAGAATACACTCAGCCTTGCGCGTTTTTTACTGTTGTCTATTTTATTTTCCTCTGTCTAAAATCTTTGACTTTCAGATAGGTCTGCATCTGAAGATCGGTCACGATTCCCGAAAAACTTGTAAAGTACTAATACATCTGTAACTTAAATGTTTCATTGGCATTCTCAACCACAAAAATACGCGGATCAATCCAGTGATTTTTTACTTCACACCAATTCAGATCAATAACAAATACTTCTTCATCAACCTCAACAGCGACAATAAATCCCTCAAAGGATAATCGCTGGATCAAACCTTTTTTTGTTCCTTTTACAGAAGAAGAAATCTTTACTTCTCTTCCTGTATTTCTAGCCGTAACCAGCATCGTGATCACAAGATCCGGTGATAACATATCCGTTTCTCCTTTGCGAAAAAGACCTCGAAATGGTATTTACCATTCAAGGTCTTCTATTTATCAACTAATTACTTCTGCTCTACATATTTCTCTTTCAGCTCAGCAATCTTAGTTGTGTAAGCCTGCTGCTGTTTCTGCTGGAGAAGATTCTTCTTAATCTGCTCTTTTACTGTCTCAAAAGCCAGTGTCTCGGCTTCGCTCTTAGCCTCAACTTTGATTAAATGGAAACCGAACTGTGTCTTAACCGGACCAACGATCGCACCGATTTCTGCTGCAAACGCCGCTTCCTCGAACTCTTTTACCATCTGACCTTTACCGAACTCGCCAAGGTCACCACCCTGCTGACCAGATGGGCATGTAGAAGACTCTTTTGCCGCGTCTTCAAATGTCTTTTCACCATTCTGAATCTGAACAAGAATCTCATTGCAGACATCTTCAGAGTCTACAAGAATGTGTTTAGCGCTTACTGTCTCCGGTTTGCTGAAGTTATCCGGATTGATATTATATACAGTTTCAGCCTCGATATCAGAAACTTCGATACCTTTCATGATCTCATTCATAGCCATACGAGCTTTGATATCTCTTACAATATTCTCTAACATTTTCTTGTAGTCTTCAGTCATGTCGAGCTGAAGATCATCCGCCATCTTCTCTAACACATGAAGAGTAACGACCTGCTCTACATACTGCTCACGGAAGTACGGATTGGAAGCATACTGTCTCTGCTCAGCCGGAAGGTTTGCTAAGAATGCATCAACATCTGCATTTGTGATTTCTTTGCCTGCAACAATTGCTAAAACTTCGTTATTCATTGGTAGAATCTCCTATCTCTTTACGTTTTATGACCGTAACTATTTCCTAGTCCATAGTCACAACTGATTAAATATTATATCCCTTTCGAGCACGAAATGCAAGTAATAACGATTAATTTGGCGCTTGTCTTTACAATACAATACTTTGATTTTCCTCACAGATCGTTGTCAGAACTCCATCTGCGATCCGATGGGCACGTCCGTACAGTTTTGTTTCTCCATTCATGATCCGGATATAGCTTCCGTCCTCCAGGGCAATAAACTCATGTCCATAACTGTCTCCATAAGTAATGTCCTCAAACAGACGCTTTCCATCCAAAGAAAAATGTTTGACCATCTGATAATGCGGAAGAATATTGATCTTCGTCAATCCAAGGCCTTGCAGATATCGCACATAATTGGGATCCACAGATTCTCCCGGAAGCTCCGGCTGTGCGTAAACAACATCCGCACTGTTCATCGTTCCGGCGCTGACTCCCAAAATGATTCCCTGATAATCCTCTAACTTTTCCCGCAGATGAATCAAATGGAAAAAGTGATTTTCTGTCGGAACGTGACCCCCTCCGAGCATAATGATATCAAATTGATTTAATTCTTCTGCACTGATATCATGACTTCGATAATCCCAGACATCAAACCTTGTGACCGGAATGTTTCCGTTTCGAAATGCATGTTCAAAAAAGTCTCGCATTTCATCGTTTCCTTCAAAGGAATCCGGAGCAGCTGCTATGATCAGACCACGCATCTCCTCTTTCCAAAACTGTCGTAAATTTTCCACAAATCCATTTTTTTCATCCAGTAATTTATCATAGTTGGGCACATCCAGCGGACCGCTCGGACTGCTTGTCAAAAATACGATCATCTTGTTCCTCCGGAATTTCAAGTTAATCTTCGTCAGCGGAAATGAATCCAACTTCTGCAAAAT
>JAZOVL010000040.1:0-6323 GCA_045658685.1 Pilosibacter sp. | reverse complement strand
ATAATTTTTTATGTACAAAACAAAAGGGGAGCAGTATGGGAGTAAAAAAACACGTCAATCAACTGGAAATCTTCAAAGGAATTGATCCGAAAACAATGGAGAAACTGACGAAGGCCGGTACAATTCAGGATGTTTCGAAGGGAACGTTTCTGATGCGTGCACGCGAGCCTGTGAGCATGGTCTACTTCCAGCTTACGGGAAAGTCTGTGATCTATAATCTGACCCATGATGGAAAGAGAAAAATATTGTTTATCTTTGGTCATGGAGTATTGCTCAATGAGCACTTGTTTAATAATCATACTTCTTCCATATACTGCGAGACGATGGAAAAGAGCAAAGTGCTTGCATTTCCGGTCCAGGAGTTTGCTGAGGCAATGGCAGCAGATTTCCAATTGACAAAACAGGTTCTTGAAGCCCAGGAACGAAAGATCTGGCGACTGAGCCACCAGTTAAAAAATACCACCAGCAGCATTTATCTGGAGAGAAAACTGGCGGCAAAGCTTTGGAAACTTTCCAGAGATTTTGGAAAAGAAACGGAAGACGGAATTGAGATTGATATCAATATGACGATTACGTTCCTTGCAGATATGCTGGGAGTTCCAAGAGAAACGACATCGAGAGTATGCTCTGCGCTGACAGAGGCCGGATTGATTGTAATAAAGAAGAAGCGGATTATCATTCCTGACCCTGCAAAGATGGCACACTTTTATAAAACTGGTGAAAATGCACAATATAGATCTGGAGAAACTGGTAAAAATATAAAAAGTATATAATAACTAAAGGGTTCCGTGATGTACCTCACGGAATCTTTTTTTGTTTGCTGATAAAATAAAATCATACTGGGGGCAAAAGGGCATGTATGTCAGATTTATGTGAAAATGTGTGCATTTCGCCCCACAAACGTGAGGGAAAGGAGTCAATATGGGATACCAGTTATCAAAAGCGAAAGCAGACGACATGTTCCATCAGTGGGCGAAAAAATATGATATTTTTGCCCCGGTACTGATGGAAGGCGAAGGATGTTTTTCTGACACCGATATCATCCGTTACGGAAAAGTAAGTACATTGGATGAAATTGAGTGGAACAAAAAATCCGATTATTCATTTAAAGAGGTTTTATTGGCGATCAATGAAACACTGTTCTATTTTACTGAGGACCAGACAACCGTACCGAAAGGACCGGAAAAAGACATTTTAATCTTTTTACGTTCCTGCGATCTTCATGCAGTAAAGCGTCTGGATGATATTTATCTGAAGAATGGATTCGAAGATTTCTATTACGCGAGAGTCAGAGAACGTGCAAAATTTATTCTTATGGGTTGCGAGAATACCTGTGCATCCGGCTTCTGTGTAAGTATGGGAACAAACAAATCGGATAATTATGATGCGTATGTAAAGGTGGATCAGGATATTGTATACATGGACGTGAAATGTAGTGAACTGAATGAACTGATCTGCAATGAGGCGATGACTACGGAAGAAATCAAAGTGGCAGATGTAACTCCGGACTATGTAACAGAAAATAAAGAGAAAGTGACATTGCCGAAGAATCTGTCCAATGCCAGCTTCACAGATGAAATCTGGCAGGAGTACGGTGCAAGATGTATCAAGTGCGGTCGCTGTAACTTTGTATGCCCGACCTGTACATGCTTCACCATGCAGGATATTTTCTACCGTGACAATGCAAATGTTGGAGAGAGACGCAGAGTATGGGCTTCCTGTCAGATTGACGGTTACACCGAGATGGCAGGCGGACATGGATTCCGTAAGAGCCAGGGAGACAGAATGCGCTTCAAGGTGATGCACAAGATTTACGATTTCGAGAAACGTTTCGGCTATCCGATGTGCGTTGGATGTGGTCGATGCGACGACGTATGTCCGGAGTACATTTCCTACTCCAACTGCGTGAATCGTTTGGCAAAGGAGGAAAGTGAAGCATGACAAACCACTATATTCCAAAGCTTTCAACCATCAAAGAAGTAATCAAACATACAGATCTTGAATATACTTTCCGAATGGAATTCGACGGAGAGGCAAAACCGGGTCAGTTCTTCGAAGTTTCTATTCCAAAATACGGTGAGGCTCCGATCTCTGTCAGCGGTATTGGAGAGGGTACAGTTGATTTTACGATCCGTCGTGTTGGTAAAGTAACCAATGAGATTTTTGAGAACTATGTTGGCGACAAATTTTTTATCCGTGGACCATACGGAAATGGTTTTGAGATTGACAATTATAAAGGAAAAGAGCTGGTCGTTGTTGCCGGCGGTACCGGTCTTTCTCCGGTTCGCGGTGTGGTAGACTATTTTGCTCATCATACAGACGAGGCAGTGAGCACAACCGTGATCGCAGGCTTCAAATCCCCGAAAGACGTTCTTTTTAAAGACGATTTCAAGTTCTGGAAGGAAAATATTAATGTAATCCAGACCGTGGATACTGCTCCGGATGATTACGAAGGCCCGAAGGGAATGGTTACAAAATATATCCCGGACCTGAAATTTGAAAATATCGAAAATACAGCATTTATCTGTGTAGGTCCGCCGGTTATGATCAAATTTACGGTTATGGAAATCCTGAAACTGGGTGTTCCGGAGAAGAATATCTGGATCTCTAACGAGAGAAAGATGTGCTGCGGCCTCGGAAAATGCGGTCACTGTAAGATTGGTTCCACATATATCTGCCTGGATGGTCCGGTATTTAACTATGTGGACGGTAAAGAACTGATCGACTAGGAGGTATCACATGGGATTGGATATTAATACAAAGAAATTAAAGAAAAATGCGTTCCGTGTATCCAAACAGCGTGGAATCGGAGCATCCAGAATCCGTGTTCCGGGCGGTTACCTCAACGCGGAAGTCCTTGGTATGGTGCAGGAGATCGCCCAGACTTACGGTAACGGTTACGTACATCTGACAACAAGACAGGGCTTCGAGATCGAAGGCATCCGTTTCGAAGATATGGATGCGATCAATGAGAAACTGCAGCCGATCATTGAAATGTTAGAGATCAACCAGGAAAAGCCGGGAAGTGGTTATCCGGCGTCCGGTACAAGAAATATCAGTGCCTGTATCGGTAACAATGTTTGCCCGTTTGCCAATTATAATACAGCGGAACTGGCAAAGAAAATCGAGAAAGCCGTGTTCCCACATGATCTTCATTTCAAGATCGCTCTCACTGGCTGTTCCAATGACTGTGCGAAAGCAAGAATGCATGACTTTGGTATCATCGGTCAGACAATGCCGCAGTATGATCCAAGCCGTTGCATCAGCTGCCAGGCATGTATGAAGGGATGTAAGAGCCTTTCTGTTGATGCTCTTCGCATGGAAAATTATAAGATCATCCGTGATGAAGAAAAATGTATCGGCTGTGGTGTTTGTGTAACCAAATGTCCGACTCGTGCTCTTACAAGAAGTAAGAAAAAATACTACAAGCTGACCATCATGGGCAGAACAGGTAAGAGAAATCCGCGTCTTGGCGAGGACTTCCTTGTTTGGGCAGATGCAGAGAACATCATCAAGATCATTCAGAACACATATGCATTTGTAGATAAGTACATTTCTCCGGATGCTCCGGCGAGAAAAGAACATATCGGTTACATCATTGACCGTGTGGGATTCGAGGAGTACAAAAAGTGGGCGCTTGAGGGCGTTGAGCTGATGCCGGAGACCATTATGAAGAATAATATTTACTGGGGCGGCATTCATTTCGACCGATAGGAGAGAATAAGGCATATGAAGAAAATTCAATCAACTTGTAATTACTGTGCCCTTGACTGTAACCTGGATTTTTATGTGGAGAACAATCGTATCGTGAAGGTAGTTCCGACACCGGGTTATCCTGTCAACAATGGCTTCAGCTGTATCAAAGGACTGTCCTTAGATAAGCAGCAGACCACAGTAAAACCGAACAGCCTTCCGAAGATCCGTCAGGAGGATGGTTCTTTTAAGGAAGTTTCCTGGGATGAAGGTTTCAAACATGTGGCAGACAAATTAAAAGAAATTCAGGCAAAATATGGTCCGGAAAGTGTAGCAGGTATCAGTACCGGTCAGCTTACCATGGAAGAGTTTGCGCTCTTTGGCCATGTTATGCGTAACTATTTAAAGACAAATGTAGACGGAAATACTCGTCTCTGCATGGCAACAGCAGTTGTAGCTCACAAGCAGAGCTACGGTTTCGATGCTCCGGGTTATACTCTTCAGGATCTGGAGTTATCCGATACGATCATTTTCATCGGTGCGAATCCGGTTGTTGCACATCCAATCCTCTGGGGCAGAGTGCGCCAGAACAAGGTTCCGGGTCACAAAGTGATCGTGATCGATCCGAGAAAATCTGAGACAGCTATGAATGCAGATTACTGGTATGGCCTGAAATGGAAGAGCGACCTGCTTCTTCTCTATACGATCGCGAACCAGCTGATCGAAAAAGATTATCTGGATCATACGTTCATTGCAGAGCATACAGAGAAGTTTGAGGATTTCAAGGAGTTCGTGAAAGCGTACACATTGGAGCGTGGCGTAGAAGGAACAGGCCTTTCCAAAGAGCAGATCTTAGAACTTGTAGAACTGATCCACAATGGTAAGAAAGTATCTTTCTGGTGGACCATGGGTGTCAACCAGGGTTATGAGGCAGTTCGTACTGCTCAGGCGATCATCAACCTGGCTCTTATGACTGGAAATATTGGTAAACCTGGTACAGGTGCAAACTCCATCACAGGTCAGTGTAATGCAATGGGTTCCCGTGCATACAGTAACACTGCAGTATTCTTTGGCGGCGGAGATTTCACAAATCCGGCAAGAAGAGCACGTATCGCCGATGTTCTCGGTGTGGATGAGAGCATGCTGGCAGAAAAGCCGACAAAGACTTACAACCAGATCATCGAAGGCATCAATGCAGGCGAGATCAAGGGTCTCTGGATTCTTTGTACAAACCCGAGACATAGCTGGACAAACAATGAAACATTTGCTTCTGCAACAAAGAAACTGGAACTGTTCGTTGTGCAGGATATTTATGATACCATTGAGAGTGCAGAGGATTGTACCGTATACTTCCCGGTTGTTCCGGGCATGAAGAAAGAAGGTACTTACATCAATTTAGAGCGTCGTATGTCTGCAATGCGCCCGGTATTAGAGCGTGGCGAGAATGAAATCTCTGACTATGAGGCAATCCTTGGTGTAGGTAAAGCGCTCGGTATGGGCGATGCACTAAATGGATGGGAGACTCCGAAGGATTGCTTTAATCTGATGCGTGAGTGTTCCAGAAATATGCCATGCGACTTTACAGGACTGACTTGGGAAATGTTAGAAGGTTCCCATGGTTACCAGTGGCCGTATCCGGCAGGTAAAGAAGAGGAAAATAAAGAGGAGCAGAGAAGACTTTACTCTGACGGTAACTTCTTTACACCGTCCAAGAAGGCGCAGTTTATGTTTGAAGAAGTGCGTGAAAATCCGCTTCCGACAACTCCGGAATTCCCGATCGTACTGAACACAGGACGCGGCAGCGTAGGTCAGTGGCATACACAGAGCCGTACAAAAGAAGTAAAATTCGTAGAAGATGTTTCTTCCAAGAAAGCATACATCTACATGAATACAAAGATGGCGGAAGAAAACAGTGTGAAAGAAATGGATATGATCCGTGTATATTCCGTCAATGGCCAAGATGCAGACTTTGCAGTAAAAGTGACTGACAATGTACAGTATGGAGAGCTATATGCTCCGATCCATTATATTGAATGCAATAAACTGACTCCGTCCCTTTATGACAGCTACTCCAAAGAGCCGTCTTATAAAGCGACACCGGTGCGTTTCGAGAAAATTGAGAACTAAGGAGGTAGTCTATGTATCGTATTAAAATTGACAGAAGCCGCTGCATCGGCTGCCTGACTTGCGTAACAGCCTGTGTGGTCAGCCATGAAACAGAAAGCGGTGATGCAAGAAACCGTGTAACCATCGACAGTGAGATCAAACCGGCACCGATTTTCTGCCGTCACTGTGACAGACCGGAGTGTGTATACACTTGTATGACCGGTGCGATGAAGAAAAATCCGGAGACCGGATATGTAGAGTACGACAAAGAGCAGTGTGCAAGCTGCTATATGTGTATCATGTCCTGCCCGTACGGCATCCTCAAATATGACAGCATCAACCAGACCGAGATCATGAAGTGCAACATGTGTGTACACAGAAGTGAGGACGGAAAAGGCAACCCGATGTGCGTAGAGAAATGTCCGATGCAGGCCATTACTGTTGAGGAGGTGTAACGATGAAATATGTAGTAATTGGTGCTTCCGCGGCAGGTATCAGCGGTATCCGCGAACTGAGAAAACTGG
>JAZOVL010000039.1:0-2639 GCA_045658685.1 Pilosibacter sp. | reverse complement strand
GTCTGCAACAAGCTGTTCTGCTTTCGAAAGCGCATCGGAAAAATCCTTTGCTTTATACATTGCAAGAACAGGGCTGAGCTTTTCGTGTGCAAATTCTTCGGAAAGCTCGACACTTTCGACCTCACCGATGAGAATCTTCGTACCTTCCGGAACCGAAACGCCGGAAAGCTCTGCAATCTTGGCGGCTGTCTGACCGACAATCTTGGCATTCAGTGCACCGTTGATGATGATGGTTTGGCGGACCAGATCGGTTTCTTTCGGATTCAGGAAATAACAGCCGCGTGCCGCAAATTCCTGCTTTACAGCATCATAGACGCTCTCCAGGACAATAACCGACTGCTCGGATGCACAGATCATACCGTTATCGAAGGTTTTGGAGTGAATGATGGAGTTGACCGCCAGAAGGATGTCAGCAGATTCATCGATGATCGCAGGAGTATTTCCGGCACCGACACCAAGCGCCGGTTTACCGCTTGAGTATGCCGCCTTGACCATACCGGGACCGCCGGTTGCAAGAATAATGTCAGCTTCTTTCATAACCGTATTGGTGAGTTCCAGCGAGGGCACGTCGATCCAGTTTATGATTCCTTCCGGAGCACCTGCGGCAACAGCAGCTTCCAGTACAAGCTTCGCCGCTGCAATGGTGCAGTTCTTTGCTCTGGGATGAGGGCTGATGATGATGGCATTGCGAGTCTTGAGTGCAAGAAGACACTTGAAGATGGCGGTAGATGTAGGGTTGGTAGTCGGGATAACTGCCGCAATGACACCGATCGGTTCTGCGATCTTTTTGATACCAAACGCTTTGTCTTCCTCTATTACACCGCAGGTTTTGGTGTTCTTATAAGCATTGTAAATGTATTCGGATGCGTAGTTGTTCTTGATAACTTTATCTTCCACAATACCCATGCCGGTTTCCTCAACCGCCATCTTTGCAAGAGGGATTCTTGCTTTATTGGCTGCGGAGGCGGCCGCCAGGAATATTCTGTCTACCTGCTCTTGAGAGAAACAGGAAAATTCCTGCTGTGCGGTTCGTGTGCGTGCAATTGCTTCTTCCAGCTTTTCCACGCTGTCTACAACAAAATAGTTCTTGGTGTCCATATTATTTCCTCCTGATAAATTGTTTCTGATATCATTATAATCATCGAACCAACATCTTTGATCGTACAGAAACTACTCCGTATGATCACGATGTCGTCGAAGGATTATCGTGTTTATGGTGTATTTGCACAGCTCATCCCCACATTGCCGAAAGGCTGGGAATCACCTGTTTTTTTCGGCTCATGACCTCCGGCAGGAACACCACATGATCTTTGGGAACGACGTCAAAAGCCTGACTGATAATCTCATCTTCACCGATATACAAAAGATAACTGCCTTCCAAAAGTACGTCGGTCAGCATTAAAATGACGAGTGAAACATCGTTCTTTTCCGAAATGACCGTCATCTGTTCCAGCAAATCATCTTTACGGGAGAGCATACTTGCACTGTCCAGACAGGTAATCTGTGAAACAGCAAGATCATGACCGGCGATGTGAAATTCCTTGTAGTCCGTATATAAGAGCTCCTCTGCTGTTTTGCCTTCCACAGATTCAGAGAATATCTTTTTGCCAAGCGCATCTAAGGAAACATTGGCAATCCGTGCCATCCGTTCTGCGCAACGAATATCGCGAACGGTGCATGTGGGAGATTTGAACATAACAGTGTCTGACAGAATTGCTGCCGCCATCATGCCCGCAAGCTTTTCTGAGGGAATCAGTCCTTTGTCCTGGAACATCGATGCAATGATTGTATTGGTGGAACCCACCGGCACGTTGCGGACAAAAATGGGATTGGTGGTCTGGATATCTGCCAACCGATGGTGGTCGATGATTTCCAGAATATCGGCTTCCTCAAGACCCGGAACAGACTGTGTTGCTTCGTTGTGATCGACGAGCACAATCCGCTTTCTTCTGGGACGCATTAAATGGTAACGGGTGAGGATTCCCACAATCTTGTCGTTTTCATCGAGAATCGGGTAACAAGGCTTTCTGTATTTCAGTACAACTTCTTTTACATGATCGACCTGGTCTGCCAAATGAAAACATACAAGATCCTTCGTCGTGCAGATTCGCCCGATTGGGGTAGATTGAAAAATGAGTCTGGTTGCTTTATACGCATCATAAGGTGTGTATATAATACATGTACTGGTTTCTATTGCTTTCAGTTCGGGGGCCAGTTCTGTGCAGCAGAGAACCATACAGTTGACATTCTTCTCAAGAGCCTGGCGAATCATATCCGGCTGATTCCCACAGATGACAACACAATCTCTGGTCGGAAACATCGTTGAACTTCTGCTTTCGGGAATCGCAAGGACGACCTCTCCGGACACAGTATCCAGATATTCGCCGGCTTCGTTGATGACCTTGCCTTCCAATACCGACAGGAGATTGAACAGCGGTACCTGATTCAGCACACAGGAGTTATTCAGCTCCATGTTATAGCTGGCGATATCTTCACGGGATATCATACCGAGCAGTGTTCCGTCGTCGTTTGCAATGGGAATGCCGCGCAGATCCTTTCGTTTCTGCAGTTCATTCCAGGCAAGATCTACCGTAACAGCCGCACTGAGAATCGGCGGCTTATCAAAGTCGAGATCCTGT
>JAZOVL010000038.1:0-22666 GCA_045658685.1 Pilosibacter sp. | reverse complement strand
ATAGCAAACACTATATAATGTATTGGGGGGGGGTTACATGTAGTAATATAACACAGCTTTCGCAAAAAGTGTGCACAAACTTGCAATTTATTCCACTCTTTTTTTGTGCAATTTTACCTTGCTAAAGTGCCCTTTTGTATGGTTTTCACATATCAGCAAAAAAAGAGGCGTTTGTTTATGTTTTCTTTAAACAAACACCTCTTTTTATTTCCTTAATTGGTACTATTTTCCTTCTTGAACAGTTCTTCGAACTCTTCCTGACCAATTTTTTCTTTTTCAAGAAGCAGGTCGCAACAGGAATGAAGAACATATTCATGCTCCATAATGATCGCTTTGGCCTTATCGTAACATTCGTCTACGATACGCTTGATCTCACTGTCAATTACGGTTGCAACATTTTCACCATAACTTCTTGTGTGAGCCAGGTCACGGCCGATGAAAACTTCGTCCTCGTCGCTTCCATAATGAATCATACCTGCCTTCTCAGACATACCGTACTGAGTTACCATTGCACGGGCAATCGCCGTTGCATGCTTGATGTCCTGAGACGCACCTGTTGTCACATCTTCGAAGATCAACTCCTCCGCGATACGGCCGCCGAGGGAAACCATGATATCCTGCAGCATTTTACCCTTGGTGTTGAACATTTCGTCCTTTTCCGGAAGCGGCATGGTGTAGCCTGCAGCTCCCATTCCGGTTGGGATAATGGAGATTGTGTGAACCGGTCCCACATCCGGAAGGAGATGGAATAAGATCGCATGACCTGCCTCGTGGTAAGCTGTGATTTTCTTTTCTTTCTCGGAGATTACTTTGCTCTTCTTCTCCGCACCGATTCCTACCTTGATAAATGCGCGTTCGATATCTTCCTGTCTGATGTAACGTCTGTCGGACTTGGCAGCATAAATTGCCGCCTCATTCAGAAGATTTTCCAGATCTGCACCTGTAAAGCCTGCGGTTGTCTGTGCGATCTTTGTAAGATCCACATCATCGCCCAGCGGTTTCGCAGCCGCATGTACTTTTAAAATTTCCTCACGCCCTTTAATGTCCGGTCTGCCGACACCGATCTTACGGTCGAAACGACCCGGACGAAGGATCGCCGGATCCAGGATATCTACACGGTTTGTCGCCGCCATAACGATGATTCCTTCATTGACACCGAAACCATCCATCTCTACAAGAAGCTGATTGAGTGTCTGTTCTCTCTCATCGTGGCCGCCGCCCATACCGGTACCTCTGCGTCTTGCCACCGCATCAATCTCATCGATAAACACGATACACGGGGCATTTTTCTTCGCATCTTCAAATAAATCACGGACACGGGATGCACCAACACCGACGAACATTTCCACGAAATCAGATCCGGAAATAGAGAAGAACGGAACTCCTGCCTCGCCTGCAACGGCTTTCGCAAGAAGTGTCTTACCGGTTCCCGGAGGGCCCACCAGGATGACACCCTTGGGAATTCTTGCTCCCACATCGGTATATTTCTTCGGATTCTTTAAGAAATCGACAATCTCGACCAGATCTTCCTTTTCTTCTGCAAGACCTGCAACCTTGTTAAAATTAATATCATTGGTCTTGGTCATTCTCGCACGACTCTTTCCGAAGTTGGCCATTTTCCCGCCACCGCCGCCGCCTGATCTTGCATTCATAAACAAGAACATCACGACAATGAGGACCATAGAGAAACAAAGCGGAAGCAGCGTTGTTACAAGATAATTTTCCTGCGGAACATCGATCAGGAAATATTCGATGTCGTTCTCTCTCAGAATCATCTCGATCTCAACTACGTCAGAGACTGCCATGGTCGCACCTGTGCCATCAGTCAATGTCACATAAAGCATACCCGTCGGAGTCTGTTTATTCTGCTCAATCTGAATCTCGCTGATCGTCTTATTCTCTACTGCTACCATAAATTCCTGGTAGCTCAGGCTGTCACCGAACAGGTTCCGTTGAATCATTGTACTCATAATAATAAGCACAACTGAAATAATCAGAAGGAGCCCCATTCCGCGAAACTGCTGTTTCTGTTTCAATTGTTTTCCTCCTTCACTGACTATTCTTCTACAAATTCGACTATACCGATGTACGGAAGATTACGATACTTCTGATCATAATCCAGTCCATAGCCCACTACGAATTTATCCGGAATCTCGAAGCATGTATAGTCTACATCAATCGGAACTACACGACGATCCGGCTTGTCCAATAAAGTACAAATGCGTAAAGATGCCGGTTTTCTTGTGGATAAAAGATTCTTCAGGTGTGCTAATGTTCTTCCTGAGTCTACAATATCTTCAATAATCAAAACATCTCTTCCTTCTACCGGCTCATCAAGATCTTTTGCTAAACGCACAATACCAGAGGATACTGTGCCACTTCCATAACTGGAAACGGACATAAAATCGATGGTTGTCGGAATTGTCAGATGCTTCGCGAGTTCACACGCAAAAAAGGCGCTTCCCTTTAAAATACAAATTAAGTGGATCGTTTTTCCTGCATAGTCTTTATCAATCTGTGCCGCCATCTCTCTGATCTTTGACTCTAATTTTTCCTGTTCAATAAAAACATTAATTTTCTCTTTCATACTTTTCTCCTTTGTCTGCCTGGACTTCTATTACATTCCGAGTCGTATCTGTTACTTTATAGTATTCACTGATTCGGTATCCGATAATCCAGAGAATGTGATTTCCTTCTGCTAAAAGCCAAATTCTGTCACGAAGCTCTTCCGGGATCTTCTCATCGATAAAAAAACGATTGAGCTTCTTGGTTCTTCCGCTGCCGATTACAATATAATCACCAGGTTCTCTGGTCCTTACAGATAGAATACCTTTGATTTTATCATAATCGAACCATTTCGTATACTGCTTTTTGGGAATTTCCAAGTCTTTTTCCCACAAAAATATTCTTGTTTGAACATTTTTCCGAATTTCCTGCTCTTTCGGCTCCACAATTGTATTTCGAATGGTCAGCTTCTGATAACTGCGAACCGCCTGCAGACCATATGGAAGATCCACAAAAGTTCCGCCACCCGGACCATTTAATGCAGATACAGCCTCGATATGGCGGGCTGAAATATCTTTTGCTCTTCCCGTCACTCTCGTGATCATCGCCCGGATCAGATACGATTTGATGATATCCGGCTGGGAATCGAAAATCTCCGTATCAATCCCAACGGAATGAACCGGTTGATCTCCACAACCATCTCCAAGAAGGATTTCCGCCTGTGAAGCAAAATATTCATCTGCCTGTGAAGCAAATGCAGCAGTTTTCAAAATATGCTCCTCCGCCCGGTCATTGACATTCTCCCGAAGCCATGGAATCAATACATTGCGCACTTTATTTCTCGCATAAACCAGTTCGCTGTTTGTAGAATCTACACACCACGATTCTTTTTCTTCTATTAAATATGTCTCAATCTCCTGTCGGTTCATACCAAGCAGAGGACGGATGAGTGTCAAGTTTCCGGACAGCGCTCGTACCGGACGGATTCCTCCGAGTCCGCGAAGTCCGCTTCCGCGAAACAGATTCATGAGCACGGTTTCCGTCTGATCATCTTTATGATGTGCAGTCGCGATCCTCCGACAGCCAAAATCTTTGGCTGTTTTCTCCAGCCACTGATAACGCAGAATTCGACCGGCCTCTTCTTCTGAAACACTGTGTTCCCTTGCATAACCAGCCACATCCTCTCGCACTACCTTCAGTGAAACCTGCAGGCATTCACACAGTTCTCGCACAAACATCTCGTCACGGTCCGCTTCCGCTCCACGCAGCCCATGGTTTAAATGAAACGCGGCCACACTGATTCCCAGGAATTCTTCCAATGCCTTCAGCACAAGCAAAAGGCAGACGGAATCCGCACCGCCTGACACTGCTGCCAGCACGCCGTCCCCCGGTTCTGCCATATGGTTTTGCTTCATATATTCCCCTACCTGCATCATCCACATCTGCGTCTTCATCGTCCGTAAATTCCTCCAACCAATACCGTCATGTCATCCCTCGGTTCCGGCTCCAATGCCAACACGTATGCCATGACCATCTCTGCAGTCTCCTGCGGACCAGCCTCCGGAAGTCCTGCCAGAAAATCCTGAAAGGCCTCTTCTTTTTCTTCTCCTGGCATCGCTTCCAGCACACCGTCGCTGACCATGACGATCTTATCGCCATCCCATAGTTTTCTCGATAATAAAACAGGTTCTACCGGATTCAATACACCGGCCGGAACATGATCCGCCGCCAAAATCTCCACCGTTTCTTCTCCCATGACAAAGGACGCCGCTGCCCCCAGTTTCATCATCTCCACCACACCGGAGTATAGATCCACCAGACAGAGGTCCAATGTTGCAGGCCGCTCATGGTGCCCCGTCAACAACAATACCGTATTTACCAATTTTAACGCCGCCCGAGCCGAGAATCCCGTCTCCAACAGCTGTTCGGATAATTCAATGACTTTCTCACTGTCCTCATTGGCGATCCGGCCGCTGCCCATCCCATCTGACAGGCTCATAATTGCCTGTCCAGGCAAGCGGTTTTTAAATGTATAACTGTCACCTGATATCTCTTCTCCGCTCCGCGGAACCCGCGAAGAGCCGAACAACATCCGGTATTTTCCATCTTCCACAAAACGGAACGCCGCTGCATTCCGTGTAATAATCGTTTTTCCATCCTTTGACGGACTCCAGGTTCCCTTCATGGCCTTTCCAACCAGTTCTGCCGCATCCCGCGCAGTCATGCAGCGCCCGTTGGTCATCCGTGCCGTAAAGAATAACTCTCTCTGTTCTTCTTCGTACTGCAGAACCAGAACATTCTCTGCCGCGATCCGACGTTTTTTCAAAGCAGCCTGCAGAGACGGCTCCCATTTGGCAGTCACGTCCGCCGCACGCTCCATCTGTCCGGAGAATTCCTCCAGAATCCCGGCCATTTCTTCAAACTGCACCATAACCGCATCACGACTTTCCAAAAAACGGTTTTTCCAGGTCAGGTTCATGGTCGCCCGGCCCAGATTCCGATTTAAATGCCCTAGATAATCAGATTTTCTTCGACAAACTTCAAGAAATCGCCTGGGCATATCCTCATAATCTACGGTCCCCTTCTTCTCAAAGGTTCGAAGCAGATAGTAGAGATAATAGTTTTCTTCCTCGTCCCCTTGATTGCACCGTGTCCGGATCCCACAACTGTTGCAGCCGCCGCAGACCATGGCGGTGGCTGCCTCCAATGCGGCCAATCCGTCTTCTCTCGTGAGCCCCTGCTCATCATTCGCCTTCCCGAATGATTTCGCCAGATCACCCATGGACGATGCCATTTCTCTCAGCCGCTTGGCCGCATATCCGTTCAAACCGTCCATGTCTTTATGTACCACCCGTTTTCTTAACACAAAAAATCCCTCCTAACCTGCGTATCGTATTATAAACAGATCAGAGGGAAATATTTGTCAGATTCACAGGGCTATACAGGAAAATCTCACGACATGTTTCATTGGGATTCCTTCGGTTTTAACAAAATCTCATCTTTTTTGACCAGACCCAGTTTTTCCTTGGCTACTTTTTCCACATACTGTTTCGTCTGGACGTAAATGCGGTACTCTTCCAGCTGCGCCGCACGCGCCTCTTCTTCCGCCAGGATCTTTTCCAGATTCTGCTCCTTCGCCCGGTATTCCAGATCCTTCTCCTCGAGAGAGGCTTTACCAAAATGCACCACCACTGAAAGGCTGAAAACGACAACAGTAATACCGATCAGCGCAAGACGGTTGCCCCAATTGGCGTTGGAATTCATTTTCGTTTTTCTTTTTCCGTTACGATCTCGGTTCTGTGCCATGCTTCCTCATTTCTTTCTTCTGTCGATGGTTTCTTTTTTTCATTGTAATCCATCTTCCGATGTTTTTCAAGACTCCAAATACGCTCCGGCTCACAATTGCATCATAAAGATACATTCCGAGAAACACACAGCCGATGACATAACCACGGAGAATTCCGCTGTTCTGGTAAAACAGCAGCCGAAACGTCATGACCGCGCAGTACATCCAGTATACAAAATCCTCCAGACCTGTCCACCATTTTCCGTGGGGGATCAGTAAGCGAAATAAGCGCAGAAAATCGTAGCTGATCATGAGTATCAGTCCCAGAAGAAAACTGCTGAATGCCAGTTCTGCCTCCATCTTTATGTATTCACTCACCCACTGCTCCTCCTATCTACACACCTGGTTTGCATTGACCGCATCTACACACCCGTTCTGCATTGACCGCATCTGCACACCCGTTCTGCATTGACCATATTTATACACCTGGTTTGCATTGACACACTCGCTTCACCTTGACTCACTTGAACAGTCTGGCCAGCAATGACTGATTGGATTTCCGATGGCCCTCGTTGGACGAGTACACCAGACTGTCCGTGTGCCCTTCCAGATCAAGCTCTCCCTTTTCCAGGGACAGGCGGCTCACATGGAGGTCCTTTCCCTTAATGGTCAAAAGTCCCATGTCCGTATCCAGCACAATGGTATTTTCATCAAAGGAGATTACGTCTAACACTCCGGTCACGGTCCCTTTTTCTCGGTTGTACAATTCCAGTTTGTGGGATAAGCCCAGTTTTTCTTCCATAGAAAAAACCTCCTAATATACTCAAACTTAATGTAAGTATATTAAGAGGTTTGTTAATTTATGCTATCTGTTTTTAGAACCAAAAAGGACCTCAACCTTTCCGTGAGATCCTTTTACAGATATTCGAACATCTCTTTCGCATCTTCTTTGCGAGTCGTTTCCTGTATGCTTGTAATGCGAACTTTAACTGCTTTTGTACCAAAAGCAATCTCAATAATATCGCCGACTTTTACTTCCGCGCTGGCTCTTGCCACTTTGTCGTTGAGCATGACACGGCCGCTGTCACATGCCTCATTGGCTACAGTTCTTCTCTTGATGATTCGGGATACTTTCAGATACTTATCTAAACGCATAAGACTTTCTCCTTTTTGTAAAGAAACACCCCTCTGCAACGTCCTTTGGCATAATGGAGGGGTGTCGTTTCATTGTATTTCAATCAGAATTAAGCGTTGATCTGATCTTTCAGAGCTTTACCTGCTTTAAACTTCGGTGTCTTGGAAGCAGCGATCGGCATCTTCTCACCGGTCTTCGGGTTTCTGCCTTCTCTTGCAGCTCTCTCAGATACTTCGAATGTACCGAAACCTACAACCTGGATCTTCTCGCCTTTTGCTAACTCTTCAGCAACAACGTCTGTAAAAGCTTTTAATACTTTCTCTGCGTCTTTCTTGGAAAGATCTGCCTTCTCTGCTACTGCTGCGATTAATTCTGCCTTATTCATTGATATTTCCTCCTGATATGATTAGCTTATAATTGCCAGACTTTCGCCTGGCAACTTGAATTCCTGCAAATATGCACTCTTACATTTATATATGTTTCATGGGTCTTTGTCAAGGATTTTCCGTGTTTTGTATGCGCAAAAATCCATTGCATTTTCTACATTTTTGCACTGTGCATTTCTGCTGTTTTCTCATGCTTTCTGCGTTCTGCGCGCTCCCTGTTTCTCTCCTCGCGTTCAGCGCGTTCGATACGCTTAATCTCCGTCCAGCGCTCCGCACTTGACAGTCCTTCCGGAAGTTTCGGACCACCAAAAACATTGGGGTGGCGCTTGATCATTTTCCAGCAAATATCATCAATAACATCATCAATCGTAAACGTTCCATTCTCTTTTTCAATCTCTGCATGAATCATGATCTGATACAGCAGATCGCCCAGTTCTTCGCAGAGATTGTCCGGATCCTTGTTGTCGATCGCCTGCAGCACTTCTGCCGTTTCCTCTACCACATATCGTTTCATGGACTCATGCGTCTGGACACTGTCCCATGGACAGCCGTCCTTGGCGCGAAGTCTGGTCATAATTTCCTTCAGATCGTCTAATGTATACATGTTTTCTCACCTCTAAGGCGATTATATCATAGTTCTTATGATTTTTCTCCTGTTTCGATCCGAAGAATTGCAAGAGAGCTACACTCTATCAGATCAATCCCGCCGCTTTCGGAAGGCCAAGGCTCACTAACGGAACATACGTCACAAGCAAAAGTCCTGCCAGAATTGCCCCATAGTACAGCAGCATATACGGTATCACCCGGCCGAGAGTGGTATTTCCAATTTTGATACCGACAAATAGTGTATTTCCTACCGGCGGCGTGATATTTCCGATGCAAAGATTGTATACAAGAATCAGTCCAAACTGAACAGGATGCATGCCAAAGTTTTTTACGATCGGTAAAAACAGTGGCGTAAAAATCAGGATTGCCGGGGTTACATCCATAAACGTGCCTGCGATCAGCAGGATCACATTCATAATAAGAAGAATCACATATTTGTTGTTTGTGATTCCCAGCAACACTTCCGAAACTGCCTGAGGAATCTGAGTAAATGCCATGACCCAGCCAAGGATATTGGATACACCGATGAGGAATACAACCATTCCCGACATTTTCGCACTGTCAATGACAATCTTCCAGAAGGATTCCAGCGTCATGTTTCGATAAAAAATGCCCAGAATCAGCGCATAGACCACTGCAATGGCAGACCCTTCTGTAGCGGTGAAAATGCCGGCCACGATACCACCAATAACGACAATGATCAGAGACAGGGACGGAATCGCGGCCAGTGTCGCATGAAGCAGGCTGCTCCAGTCAAAGTTCCCCGGAATACCTCTGTATCCATATTTTATGGAAATTGCTATCGCCACACCTGCACACATAATGGCCCAGATAATTCCCGGGACGTAACCTGCCATAAACAACGCTGCCACCGAGGTTCCGCCGGCCGCCAGAGAATATGTGATCAGTGCGTTGGATGGCGGAATCAGCAGACCAGACGGTGCAGACGCTGCATTGGTGGCCACACAGATGGCCGGATCGTATCCCTGCTCTTCTTCTCCAGCGCGAACCATACTTCCGACTGCTGCAGCTGCTGCGGACGCAGAGCCGGAAATTGCGCCAAAAAGCGCATTGGCTCCTACATTGGTCACCAAAAGTGCACCCGGACATTTGCCCAGGATCGCCATAACAAAGTCTACTAAACGCTTGGCGATACCACCTTGATTCATTAGATTTCCAGCCAAAATAAAAAACGGAATTGCTGTCAGGCTGAACTTGCTCATTCCTACAAATGTTCTCTGGGCCGCTGTCAGAACTGCCACATCCAATGACATGATCCGGATAATCGCTGCCAGCGATGAGATACCGATCGCATAGGAAATCGGTACTCCCAGCACCAACAAACCTGCTAAAACAAGTACTATAATCATCAACGACTGAATTGCCATGATATGCTCACCCCTTTCCTCTACTCAGCTGTGGTCGTTATTTCTACAATATTCAGTATACAATAGACAATATTCAAAATACCACTGAGAGGAAGCACGATATAAAATACGCCGACTGGAACTCCCAACGCAGAGGTCATCTGTGCCATTGCAAGATCCGTGATCTGGACTCCGCCGTACACCAGAATAATTCCTGCAAATAAAGCAGCGATCACTTCCGCCAGTATAGACAATGCAGTTCGTACAATAGGACTTGCTTTTTCCACCAGCAGTGGAATATTCATATGTCCGCGTTCGCCTACCACAAGGGAAGCTCCCAAAAGTGTCATCCATGCAAATAAATAGGACACCATTTCCTCCGACCAGGAAGAAGGCTTGCCCAAAATATAGCGTGTAAATACCTGCCAACAGGTCAGCAGTGTCATTAAGATAAAACTGCCTCCTGCCAACACATGTAAACTTTTATTCAAATAGTCTCGAATTCTTCTCATACACCCTCCATATCTGCACCGGAACTTTCTTTCAGATTGTATTCCTGAATTTTATCATAAACCGCCTGGATTTCAGGAATATCCGATAAGACTGAGGTATGAAGCGGCAGAACAGCAATGCGGAATGGTTCTGTATCCGGAAAGATAAATTCCACGCCCTGATTTTGTTTCGCATTGTTTACAGAATCTTCTACTCCTTCTGTCCACGCTTCCCTCTGCACGCGATTCAACAATTCAAAACCTTCCTCAAATATCTCCCGTTCTTCCGGTGATAACTCATTTAAAAACACATTATTTCCTATTAACAAATCAGGAATCATCTGGTGCATATCATATGAATAGTATTTACAAATATCTCCATGACCGTTATCTCTCAGCGCCAGCTCATTATTCTCCGCACCGTCAATGATTCCTGACTGTAAAGATGTATATACCTCTCCAAATCCCATCGGTGTCGCAGAACCGCCAAGCAGACGCATCATTTCAATGTTGGTCGGAGACTGCTGAACCCGGATTTTCAATCCTTTCAGGTCCTCCGGCCGATAAATCGGTTTATTAATCGTATAAAAATTTCTGGTTCCCGCGTCAAGCCACGCCACGGACGTAAATCCTGCATCCACAGTCGATTCAAAAATCGGGTCCGTTACTTCCGGATCATCCATGGCCGCGTGATAGGCTTCCTGACTTGAAAACAAATACGGCAGATTAAAAATACTGTAATTCTTACTGAATGTCTCCAAAATAGAATTGCTCGCAATACAAAAATCAATGGCTCCTGTCTGCGTCAGCTGGACCATATCCGTCTGGGATCCCAAAAGCTCGCTGGGATATATTTCAACCACATATTGATCACCCAATTTCGAATGAATATATTCCTGAAATGCCCGAAGACCGATATGTGACGGATGATTGGTAGACTGGTTATGCCCGATCCGAATGATTCTCTGCTCTTGAACTTTAGTACAGCCGCTGAGCATAAAAACCGCAGCTGCAATTGCAAGAGGAGCCAGGATCATTCGTATACAAGATTGTTTCATGGATGTGCCTCCTGTCAAAATTAGCCGGTGGGATCATTCTCGCACCGGCTATGTGTCTTTCTATTTGATATTCGCCAGCATCAACTTTCCATCTGCCGGCCGAGAAATCCCGATGCTGTGGCAGCCAGTCTCAACTCTCCGTCACCGAACTTCACTCTCGGTTCCCGGCTCATCAAGACAACTGCGCCAATTGCATCGCCTTCACATATGATCGGAGAAATCACCTGAGCTGTCACTCCCTCTATATCTTCCACAGCAATCGGCGTATATGTCCGGTCATCTTTGCCTGCCTGAATGGTCATCCGCTCCTGGATTACATGCTCCAACTGCTTGCTGATCGGTTTCTGGTACAGATCCTTCTTTGCTCCGCCTGCTGCCGCAATTACCTGATCCCGGTCTGTAATGCAAACCATCAACCCTGTAGACTGTGCCATAGCCTCTGCATACTGCCCTGCAAAAGCATTTAACTCCATCATCGGAGAGTATTTTTTGAGAATGATCTCGCCCTCTCGATCTGTAAATATTTCCAACGGAGTACCTTCGCGCAGACGCAGTGTTCGTCGAATCTCCTTTGGAATTACCACACGGCCGAGATCATCGATTCTCCTTACAATTCCTGTAGCTTTCATATAAAAATTCCTCCATTTACTGTACTAACCGTTTCTGGATGTAGTATCTGTAAATGGATGGATTTTATACTTCTCATAAAATCGAGTTTTGCAATTTAATTTTACAAGAGTTTTTCACATTCCCTTTTGACTATTTAAACATTGTATGTTATAATACCTGCGATTTCTATTATTTTATGCAAAAGAGGCGATTATTTATGCAAAGAAAAAAGGCACTTATTATCGGCTCCGGTCCTATCATCATCGGTCAGGCCTGTGAATTTGACTATTCCGGTACCCAGGCATGCAAGGCTCTGCGAAATCTGGGCTATGAGATCGTGTTGGTGAATTCCAACCCGGCAACTATCATGACTGATCCTGAGATGGCGGATGCCACCTATATCGAACCACTGAATGTGGAGCGGCTGACTCAGATTATCGAAAAAGAGCGGCCAGATGTACTTCTTCCAAACCTGGGCGGCCAGTCCGGTCTGAACCTTTGCTCAGAGCTGGCGCATGCAGGCGTACTAGATAAATATAATGTGGAAGTTATTGGTGTTCAGGTAGATGCCATTGAGCGTGGCGAGGATCGAATTGCCTTCAAGAACACGATGGATGAACTGGGCATCGAGATGGCGCGCAGCGAAGTGGCCTACTCTGTGGAGCAGGCCCTGGAAATTGCTGACCGACTGGGATATCCCGTAGTTTTACGTCCTGCCTATACGATGGGCGGTGCCGGCGGCGGTCTTGTATACAATATAGATGAACTGCGCACTGTCTGCGCCCGTGGCCTGCAGGCAAGCCTTGTAGGTCAGGTGTTGGTAGAGGAATCCATCCTTGGATGGGAAGAACTGGAGCTGGAAGTAGTCCGGGATAAGGACGGAAACATGATCACCGTCTGCTTTATCGAAAACATTGATCCGCTCGGCGTCCACACTGGTGACTCCTTCTGTTCTGCACCTATGTTGACAATCCCAGAATATGTACAGAAACGTCTGCAGGAAAAATCCTATAAGATCGTAGAAGCGGTCCAGGTCATTGGTGGAACCAATGTTCAGTGGGCACACGATCCTAAGACCGATCGGGATATCGTCATTGAAATCAACCCAAGAACCTCTCGTTCTTCTGCCCTGGCATCCAAGGCTACCGGTTTTCCGATCGCTCTGGTATCCGCCATGTTGGCAACAGGTCTGACTCTGAAGGATATCCCATGTGGAAAATACGGAACACTTGATAAATACGTTCCGGATGGTGACTATGTGGTTATTAAGTTTGCACGCTGGGCTTTTGAAAAGTTCAAAGGTGTAGAAGACAAACTCGGTACCCAGATGCGCGCCGTTGGCGAAGTCATGAGCATCGGAAAAACTTATAAAGAAGCTTTCCAGAAGGCAATCCGCAGCCTGGAGACCGGCCGTCATGGTCTGGGTTATGTGAAGGATTTTAATTCTCTTTCCAAAGATGAACTGCTGCGCCGCCTCCATACACCATCCAGTGAGCGCCACTTTATGATGTATGAAGCACTGCGCAAGGGTGCAACTGTGGAGGAAATCCACCAGATCACAAAAGTCAAACACTGGTTCTTAAATCAAATGCTGGAGCTGGTTCAGGAAGAGGAAGAGCTTGTTGCAAAAAAAGGTGCGATTCCGGAAGATCATGCACTTATTAACGCCAAGAAAAACGGCTTTTCCGATAAATATCTGAGCAAGATCCTGGAAGTTTCCGAGGATTCCATCCGTAACCGCAGAATGGAACTGGGTGTTGAAGAAACATGGGAGCCAGTCCATGTCAGTGGTACCCAGGATAAGGCTTACTACTATTCCACCTATAACGGTACCGATAAAAATCCTGTGAATGAAGAAAAACCGAAGGTTATGATTCTGGGCGGAGGCCCAAACCGTATCGGTCAGGGTATCGAATTTGATTATTGCTGTGTTCATGCCTCTTTGGCTCTGAAGCAGTTAGGATTTGAGACGATCATCGTCAACTGTAACCCGGAAACTGTGTCCACCGACTATGATACCTCCGATAAGCTGTATTTTGAGCCTCTGACTCTGGAAGATGTGCTGAGTATCTACCATAAGGAAAAGCCAGTGGGTGTCATCGCTCAGTTCGGCGGTCAGACACCGCTGAATCTGGCAGCAGATCTGGAACGCAACGGTGTCAAGATCCTTGGTACCTCTCCTGCTGTCATTGATCTTGCCGAGGACAGAGATCTGTTCCGTGCCATGATGGATAAGCTTGGAATTCCTATGCCGGAGTCCGGAATGGCAGTTACTGTGGAAGAAGCCCTGCAGATCGCAGAACAGATCGGTTATCCGGTTATGGTACGTCCTTCCTATGTGCTTGGAGGCCGCGGCATGGAAGTTGTTTATGATCCTGAAAGTCTGAAAAAGTATATGGCAGCAGCCGTGGGTGTCACTCCTGACCGCCCAATCCTGATCGACCGGTTCCTGAACCACGCACTGGAGTGCGAAGCCGATGCCATCAGTGACGGCAAACATGCCTTCGTACCTGCTGTCATGGAGCATATTGAACTTGCCGGTGTTCACTCCGGCGATTCCGCCTGCGTCATTCCTTCCCGCCATATCAGCGAGGAACATGTTGCCACCATCAAGGAATATACTCGCAGGATTGCTGAAGAAATGGGCGTCCAGGGCCTGATGAATATGCAGTACGCCATCGAGGGTGATAAAGTATTTGTTTTGGAAGCCAACCCGAGAGCATCCAGAACGGTTCCTCTCGTCAGCAAGGTCTGCAATATCCGCATGGTTCCTCTGGCAATCGACATTATTACCTCCGAGCTGACCGGACGTGAATCCCCGGTAGCAGGATTGAAGGAGAAGAATATTCCTTATTACGGTGTCAAGGAAGCGGTATTCCCATTCAATATGTTCCCGGAGGTTGACCCGATTCTTGGACCTGAGATGCGCTCCACCGGCGAAGTTTTGGGATTATCCCACTTCTACGGCGAGGCATTCTTCAAAGCTCAGGAAGCAACCCAGACCAAACTTCCTCTGACCGGACGGGTATTGATCTCCGTATGCGACAAGGATAAAGAGGAAATGCTGGAGGTCGCTCATGACCTGTTAGATTCCGGCTTCCGGATTTTAGCTACCAAAAACAACCAGAAGGCATTGACAGATGCCGGTATTCTTTCCGAGTTTGTTTACAAGCTTGGGGAAGCCCGTCCAAACATCAATGACCTGATTACAAACGGCAAGGTAGATCTGATCATCAACACACCTCACAGTGCCAGTGAGGCCAGCGATGACAGCTACCTGCGAAAGGCTGCGATCAAGAAGAAAGTGCCATATATCACTACCATCGCGGCGGCCAAGGCAGCGGCCAGCGGCATTAAGGCTATGAATATGCCTGGCTGCGGTATTATCAAATCCCTGCAGGAACTGCACGCCGAGATTACAGAAAAATAAAAAAGCTACAGCCGGACTTTTCGAAGCCCGGCTGTAACTATTTATTAAGCAAAATATATTTTCATTATAAAGTTGCTGCCATCACAGCTTTAATGGTGTGCATACGGTTTTCTGCTTCGTCAAAGACGATAGAAGCTTCACTTTCGAAGACCTCGTCAGTCACTTCCATACAAGTGATGCCAAATTTGTCATAGATCTGCTTGCCAATGGTGGTGTTCAGATCATGGAACGCAGGCAGACAGTGCATAAAACGACACTGCGCACCGGCATTTTCCATCAGTTCTTTGGTCACGCGATAAGGAGTCAGCTCCTTAATGCGCTCTTCCCAAACGCTGTCCGGCTCACCCATGGATACCCAAACATCCGTATAGATCACATCCGCATCCTTGGTCGCTTCCATAGGGTCCGTGATAAACTCTAGTTTCGCTCCAGTCTCGGCTGCAATAGCCTGACACTGGTCGATCAATTCTTCGCTTGGAAAATACTTGGCCGGAGCACAGGCCACAAAGTGCATACCCATCTTTGCACAGCCAACCATCAGGGAATTACCCATATTATATCTGGCATCACCCATGTAAACCAGTTTCTTACCCTGAAGGCTTCCGAAGTGCTCACGAATCGTCAGGAAGTCTGCCAGGATCTGGGTCGGGTGGAACTCATTGGTCAGTCCGTTCCATACCGGAACACCGGCATACTTTGCCAGATCTTCTACGATAGTCTGAGCAAAACCACGATACTCAATACCGTCGTACATACGGCCAAGTACGCGGGCTGTATCAGCGATGGATTCTTTTTTACCCATCTGACTGCCGCTTGGTCCTAAATAGGTAGCAACCATACCCAGATCAGCACTTGCCACTTCAAATGCACAACGGGTACGGGTGGAATCTTTTTCAAATAATAGGACAATATTCTTACCCTCATGGATTCTATGTGGAATACCGGCTTTCTTCTTGGCCTTGAAGTCTGCTGCCAGATCCAGCAGCCGGGTGATTTCTGCCGGAGTAAAATCCAGCAGTTTCAATAAATGCTTGCCTTTCATCGCTATATCCCTCTCTTACAGAACCTTTGCCAGGAACGTCCGGAGTCGCTCACACTTAGGATTTCCGAATATTTCATCCGGAGTCCCCTCTTCTGCGATAACACCGCCATCCAGGAACAGAACACGGTTAGAAACCTCACGGGCAAAGCCCATCTCGTGGGTAACAACCACCATAGTTAACCCCTTCTCTGCCAGGGTCTTCATTACATCAAGAACCTCACCAACCATCTCCGGATCCAGAGCGGAAGTTGGTTCGTCAAAGAGCATCACATCAGGATCCATGCACAGAGCCCGAACGATTGCCACACGCTGCTTCTGTCCGCCGGACAGTTTATTCGGATATTCTCCGGCACGGTCCGCCAGCCCAACACGCTCCAGCAAATCCATCGCCTTGGCTTCCGCCTCTGCCTGAGGAATCTTTTTCAGCATCATTGGAGCACAAGTCAGATTTTCCAACACTGACATATGCGGAAACAGATTAAACTGCTGGAATACCATACCCATCTTCTGGCGGTGCAGGTTCAGATTCGCCTTAGGAGCAGCCAGATTTTCACCATCAAAGATAATCTTTCCGTCATTTGGCTTCTCTAACATATTGAGACATCTCAGAAACGTAGATTTACCGGAACCGGAAGGGCCGATGATACAGACCACGTCACCTTTGTTGATGGTGACGCTGATATCTTTTAAAACTTCAGTGCCCTGAAAGCTTTTTCTTAAATGTTCAACGCTTATCACTCTTAGCCAGTCTCCTTTCCAGAATTCCCAATAACTGAGTCAAAATAACCACGAGTGCCAGATAGGTAAGTGCAACCACCATCAGTGGATTTACTGCATCGTAGGTATTGTTTCGGATCAGATTGCCAGCTCTGGTCAGATCAGAAACTGCCACATAACCGGCAACTGAAGTTTCCTTCAGCAGGGCAATCATTTCGTTACCAATCGCAGGAAGAATGTTCTTCATAGCCTGAGGCAGGATAATCTTCCATGTAGCCTGCAGATTCGACATACCCAGGCTGCGGCCGGCTTCCATCTGGCCGGGATCAACGGCATTGATACCGCTTCGCATCAGCTCCGCCATATAGGCAGAGGAGTTGATACCGAAGGTAACGATACCAACCACGATACCGTCCGAACTCTTCAAAATTATAAAGTAAAAAATCAAAAGCACAACGACCACAGGAATACCACGAATAACCGTCGTGTACAGGTCGCACAACATGCAAAGAGGTTTCATAAATGGAACGCCCTCTCCGCAATATTTAATAATAGAAATGATTGATCCCAGAACCACACCGATGAGCAGCGCACCAATGGTAATAATCATAGTATTTTTGAGGCCGTCTACCAGCATCATATATCGGGATTCTACGATAAAGGTATCATACAGCTGAGATCCCCACTGTGCAAAGGCCTGTTGCATCATTTCAAATAAATTCATTGTTCTTACTCCATTATCCAAAATACCCTGTGGGCAGTTTGAGCTTCCCACAGGGAGATTATCATTTATTCATTTACGGAGAAACGTACAGAACACCGTACTGATCGAAGATGCCCTGAATTGTACCGTCAGCAATCATCTCTGCGATGATCTTGTTGAATTCAGCAACCAGAGTGTCGCTGCCCTTCGGGAATGCGAACGCGTACGGCTCAGAAGTCATTGCTTCATCTAAAACAACCAGGCCCTGCTCGGCTGCCAGAGCTACAGCTACTTCATTATCCACAACCCATGCATCAGCTTTACCGGATGTCAGTGCAGCAGCTGCATCGTTATTAGCGGCGAATGCCAGAACTTCGTAACCTTCACCCATACAGTAATCTTCAGCAGTAGTACCTGTCTGAACAGAAATCTTTTTGCCTGTCAGATCTGCCTTGCTGGCAATTGTGCTGTCTGGTGTAACTACGATAGCCTGAGATGCATGGAAGTAAGCATCGGAGAAATCCACGTTCTTTTTACGATCTTCTGTAACAGTGATACCAGAAACACCAACATTAAACTTGCCAGCCTGAATACCCGGGATAACAGAATCAAAATCCATCTGCTCGATCACAAGTTCAACACCGATCTTCTCAGCAATCATGTTCAGGATATCGATCTCAATACCAACAACTTCGCCATTTTCCAGGTTCTCAAACGGTGGGAAATCAGGGCTTGTAGCAATCACCAGCTTGCCGGCTTTCTTCACACCCGACAAAGAAACACCAGAGCTGCCACACGCAGTCAAACATGTACACGCCATTACCAACGCAAGAACCAGAGCACTAAACTTTTTTAACATAATCATTTCCTCCTAGTTGTTAATTCATTCTCTTTTTTACATATTTATACACCTCAAAATGAATAATATGCAAATCTGGTTAATTGTTATTCAAGAGTATACATCTACCTGGAACATTTGTCAACTCATAAATAATAGAAATAATATAAATATTCTTTTACATTTTTTTCGTTTTTCATGTCCAGAAGAGGAAATTTTCGGGTGCTTTTCTGTTTTTTTTACAAGAAAACCAATGCTTATTTATGAATAATATTCGTTTATAAGTGAATATATGAGAACAACGTTTCCTATTGTATAAAAAAGGGGCAGGATATTTCTATCCTGCCCGAAACTCATCTTTTGAATCCTATGTAATTAAGAATTAGAACTCAAGGTTCTTGCCAGTGTTCTTATCGAATACGTGAGCAACTGCTCCATCGAAGTCGAAGGAAAGTGCTTTTCCAATCGCGAAGTTGCTCATAGTAGCCTGGTCGAGACCCATTGTCTGAACGATAATAATTGTGTCTACACCGAGAGCTGTAACATGAAGGTGAACGGAGCTACCCATCATCTCGCTTACGTCTACTGTACCGTTGATGGACGGAGCGCCAGCTTTTGCAAGGGAGATATGCTCCGGACGAACACCGAGTGTGATAGCCTGCGGAGCTACGTTCTGAGCTTTGAGGTTCGCCTGCTTGTCATCGGAAAGAACTACGCTGATTCCGCCAACTTCTACTGCGTACTTGCCATCTTTCATAACAAGCTCTGCATCGAAGAGGTTCATACGCGGCATACCGATGAAACCTGCTACGAAGAGGTTTCTCGGATGATCAAATACTTCCTGCGGAGTACCAACCTGCTGGATAACACCATCTTTCATGATAACGATACGATCACCAAGAGTCATAGCCTCTGTCTGGTCATGTGTAACGTACATGAATGTTGTATCGAGTTTCTGACGAAGCTTGATGATCTCAGCTCTCATCTGGTTACGAAGCTTCGCATCAAGGTTGGATAACGGCTCGTCCATCAGAAGGGCTTTCGGCTCACGAACGATCGCACGACCGATCGCTACTCGCTGTCTCTGACCACCGGAAAGAGCCTTCGGTTTTCTCTCAAGGTACTGTGTAATATCAAGTGTCTCAGCAGCGATCTTTACACGACGATCAATCTCATCCTGCGGCATCTTACGTAATTTAAGCGGGAATGCCATATTCTCGTATACTGTCATATGCGGGTAAAGAGCGTAGGAATGGAATACCATCGCGATATCACGATCCTTCGGAGCTACGTCGTTCATTCTCTTACCATCGATGAGAAGATCACCACCGGAGATTTCCTCAAGACCGGCAACCATTCTAAGTGTTGTAGACTTACCACAGCCGGACGGACCTACAAGTACGATAAACTCTTTATCTGCAATCTCAAGATTGAAGTCCTGCACTGCAAGAACACCTTCTTCAGTGATAGTAAGATTTGTCTTCTTAACTTCTTCACCTTTTTTCGCTTTTTTCTTCTTACCTTCTGTATTCGGATAAACTTTCTTAATTCCTCTTAAAGATACTGTTGCCATATTAAAATTCTCCTTATTTATTTTCTCTTTTTATGTGCCGGAAGTACCGACTGTACATTCCGAAACTCATGGTTCATATCCATGAGTGCTGTCAATTAGTCAGCGCACAGTTCTGGCGGTGCTCGCAGACGAAGATCATCATCTGCCAAATCCTTCCAGATTCGAAGAGAATCGAGTTTTTTAACAATCAGCTTTACAGCTGTATCAAGGCTTTCTTCATCCCAGATTTCCGGAAAGCCACGCTCAATCGCACAACGGATCAGCGCTTCCATTTCTTCCGGAGTTTCCGCTTCGGAAATCTCCTCCAAATCCAGGAAACCGTCCTCACATAAAAGTCCCAGGAGGGCATCATCCGAACCATCCAGCAAAGACGGGACAAAATAATCTAAAGTATCGTCCATAAACAGCATTTCACGGTCCATATTCAGCTCCTCCTTTCGCTCATGATCAAACTAATGTCATTATGTTTATTATGCCCAAATTTTTAAGCAAAGTCAATATTTTTTTGTGGTTTTTGGATATAATCCTTAGTATTAGAAGTTATTACAGATTTTAACCAGCATATCGCCGCTGCCTACGTTATAACCGCTGCATGCATAAACCGCATTCAACTCTTTTGTTGTTACGATAATGAGCGGTAATTTATCCGGATCTACGTACATTCTTCTGGCCAGAGTCTCTACGTTCGGAATGAAGCTGTCGTAGTAAACTTTGATCTTCGGGAATGTGGCAAGTACTTTCTGCAGCTTTGCATTCTCAAGAGCACTCTTATCGTTGATCATGAAAATGATGTCAGCCGGAAGTTCCTGGAAATCGCCTTCCTGATCGAGCATCTCATTTAAGATGTGCTCCGTCGGCTCTTTACCCTGCTCAAGCCACATGAGGATCGCTTTGTTCTTAGTCAGCTCACTGCCGAGAACCACATTATTTTCCTCATCGTATACCTTAAACTCATCCAGTGCAAAGTTATCGAGCATCTCCGCCAGATTTGCCTGGTATTTCTCGAGCTTGAGAGTTTTTGTCTCTCCTTCGCTCAGGTAGAAATGATACTTGTTTGCGTAAAGGTTGCCGTTCGGGAGACGGTTGTCTGTGATCACACGATATTCACCGCTTGTCACATTAATCTTTAACTGGTTGCCATCCCATTTCTCATTTTCAAGATCCAGTGTCTGGTATTCACCATTCACAAGAAGACCGATGGAGAAGTCCGGATAGTAAAGGAATGTCTCGTCTGTTTCTTTCTCGAAAATGATCGTGCAGTTGCCCTTCTCAAGAACTTCTACCGGAACGAATGTGCCGTCTGCATAGTACTCAGCCAGCTGGTTGAGCATGTTAATTCTGGACATGATGCCCAGCGCACGGCAGATTGCTACGAAGAGGATCTTCTTGGAAAGCGGACTTGCATTCTTCACGGTTAATGCACCGATCGGATTTGTTGTGATCTGACCGTACTCAATGGTCGGATCGAAGCCGATGGTGTCATTGATGTATGTCCATACAGACTTCGGATCTGCTTTGAATGCAGCCTTCTGCTCTTCTGTGAAGAAATTCAGAATGAACTGTCTGGATTTGCACATCGGCTCATAGTAAGCACGCGGGCAAACCACATATTTGTAGAACATATCTTCATCTTCATACGTAAAATCTTTTGTAAAGTCAAGAGCCTCTTTCAGGATCTCGATATTTACATCTCTTCTGTCTTTCTTAGACAGGGTGAGGAGTAATTTTTCTTTTGCCTGAGCGTCGTAGTTCTCATCTTCTAAGAATGCAACGAGATTCTCCATGTTGCTTCTGGAATCAAAGAGTACGTTGTAGATCTCCTGGCTGTAACCGTATTTTGCAACAACCGCATTTGCCTTGTCTGCATCGAACATATCGATCACTCTCTGCTCACGTTTTGCATTTGCAGCCGTTGTCTTTGCCTGGCAAAGCTCTTTCTGCTCTTCAGTCGGTTTTGCACCATTTACGATCTGATCCTTCGGAGCGATGGTTGCAAACTGCTGCCATTCATCATGAACAATCGGCTCTGTTTTCAGAACGATCTCAACCACATCCTGATCCGGAGTAAAGATCAGTTTCTCACAGTATTTTCCATCTTTCTTTACGTGGATATTTAAGCTTCCGAGACCACAAGTAAGACTTGCTTCACCATTCTCGTCTGCTGTCATGATTGCTGCATTGAAGATGTTGGAGTAGTTTAAAATACCAAATGCAACCTGCGCACCCGGAACACGATTGCCCTCTTCATCTTTTACAACTACTGTAAGTTTCTTTGTTACTGCATATAATTTTAAATTGTTCAGGAAGGAAGCCATACCAACCTTGGAAATGATCTCCTCACCCTCAATCTCACCGAAACAACGGCTGTGGATCAGCATCGCACGGCTGGAAGCATTTGTGAACCAACCTTTGTTCAGTACTTCTTCCGGCTCACATGCGCCGAGGAAATACCAGTCACCGTTACAATATACTTCTACCCACGCATGGTTGTCATCGCAGTGTGCCCAACGTGGTGTGTAGATCTGTCTTGCCGGGATACCAACAGCACGGAATACGTTTACACCGAAGTTAGACTCCTCACCACATCTGCCGTAAGCGGAGTTATAAGCACCGAGAGCAGAAATAGTACGGATGTCTGTTAACTGATACATAACATTTTCACAGTTCCAGTAGTTTGCCTCGATGATCGCATCGTGCATAGACATGTGATTTACTCTGTCTGCTAACAGACTGTGGAACAGTTTACGACAATCACAAAGTTCTTCCTCGTTGACTCTGATATGTAATACATAGTTTAAGAAGATATCTTCCGGAATGTCTTTTGCAAACGGAGATGTCTCACGAAGCATCACGCCATGTTCTGCTGTTTCTTTGAACAAATCAAAGTCGTAGTTTGCCATATCACTTAACGGGCTGTTTG
>JAZOVL010000037.1:0-2677 GCA_045658685.1 Pilosibacter sp. | reverse complement strand
AGTCACGTTTTTTTCTTTTATTAATAAGAATCCGCTTTCTTCACAAACCTTTGTAACCCGCTCGATGATTGTTTCATAAGTAAGCTCCATCGGATATCGAATATCTACCAGCAATTCAACATAACCGCAAACAGTGTCTATCTTCTTGGTGGAAACGGTGAGCGACCGCTTCATTAGCTCACTTTTTACATTAATATGGAACATAGAACCGGTAGTATCAAAAGATACGTTTCTCAAAAACTCAAAAATATATTGATCACGCTCATCAATCAGTTTCTTTTCAAGTAAAGTTTGAGAAATCTTTGTAATCATATTTCCCTGGTTGTCAGGGACTGCTCCGTGACGTGGCGCGGAGTGTGTAATTATTTTATAGTCCCTAAAATCTGCCATAGCACAACCAGGAGAGCTTTCCTGACCGGCCGTCAGTGTAAATCCATGCAGCGGAGTCTTACTCCTGAAAATTAATTTGGCGGAACCTCTTCCACCATATCCTACCGGAAATCCACTATCAGGAACAAGTGAAAAACGAGGTGGTGTACACATACGAAGAAAGTCAATGATGTCTTTCATACCGGATTCCTCGTTGCTTCCTACATAGATAGCCGGATTATATTTCAACTTAATATTCAACTTTTTAAATATTTTGAAAAGGTGTAAGATCGCAGCTAACTGACCTTTGTTATCTGTTGCGCCTCGTCCTACGATGCACCCTTTATACTCTACGGCATTATATGGTTCGTAGTTCCAACCATCACCTTCCGGAACTACATCTCCGTGTAACCATATGCCAAGGTCAGGATGTCCTTCTTTAAGTGCAACGCTCACTACACCAACATGATAATCTACAGTATAAAAGCCTTCTTTTTGCCCTGTCTCTAAAACAAAATCTAAAACCTGTTTCGGACCTTCACCGAATGGTGCTCCTGGCAAAGACTCGCCCTTTACGCTTTTAATATTGACGAACTTGATAGTATCCGCTGCCAAATCTGCTCGGGATGCTTCTATCAGTTCATCGATTTTAGCAATCAAATCTTTTTTATTCTGTGTTGTCATTTGTCTATCCTTATTATATCTGTACAGCTTCCTTTTCATAAAAATAACTGGAACGAGAAACAGTTGCCGGAGGCGCTGGGTCTAATGCTTCGTCAGCGATTCCTAAAATCTCCTCAGGACGTATCCATGGACGATTTTGAAGTGCACTGGTTTCTTCGTGCGTCAAATAACCTTTATATGTAGTCAGGGAGCGACGAATAAAACCATCTCGCACACAAGCCTCCTTAATTCCGTGATTCATAATACTCAGCAACAACGGAAGCGTTTCAGCAGCTAACGCTACAGATGTAGAATGTGCAACTGCACCTGGGATGTTGCTGACGCAATAATGAACAACATCATTTACCACATAACGCGGATTATCATGATGTGTCTCATGGCTTGATTCGATTGCTCCCGGATCATCGTTTGAAATATCTACCAGTACACTGCCAGGCTCCATCAGTTTTAACATTTCCTTATCGATCAGGAAATCTTTTCTTTGTTTTGGCCATTTTACACAGTTGATAACCATATCTGTCTGCGGAAGTATGGATGTAATTGCCTCTTTTGTGCAGAACATGGTATTAATCTTATTCTGATAACGATCTCCCAGCAGTGTTAATACACCGCGATTAATATCCATAACTGTAACATTTGCTCCAAGTGCATGTAATACGGAAAGTGCACCCTGACCAACAATTCCGCCTCCAAGAATCAATACATTCATTCCCGGCGCTCCTGCAAAACCGCCTACGAATTTACCTTTACCGCCGTTGATCGTCAACATCGACTCCAAACCAAATAATGCACCCTGTTTTCCGGCCGCTTCACAGTTTGGAGATCCGTATCGGTGGCTGTCTTCTGCTGTAACTGCAATACATTTACTATTCAGAAGTGCCTCCACCTCCTCAGGATGGCTCGCTGGATGAATACAACAGTAAATAATCTGACCCTCTCTAAGTAAATCATATTCACTCGGGAAGACTTCTTTGACTTTTGCAAGGAAATCGCATCGTTCATACATTTCTTCCATTGTATCAATGATTTCTGCTCCCGCCGCTTCATACTTTTCATTAGAAAATCCAGCTCTAAGACCGCAGTCACGCTGTGCCAGAACCGTATGTCCTGCAGCGACGATGGAAGCAACCTCGGTCGGAGTACAGATTACACGATATTCTCCCTCTTTTATATCTTTTAAAATACCAAATGTCATAACAATCTCTCCTTTGTCCTTTTCTTCAATTATAATCAAACGATTCCTTATTGTATAATTGATATTCGGATTGTATAATATAGATTGTAATCTATATTTGGGAGGGTAATGTTTATGACAATATTAGAAATTGAATGTTTTTTAGCCATATGCCAATACAAAACTGCCAGTCGCGCAGCAAAAGCCCTCTATATTACTCAGCCTTCTTTAAGCAATCGTCTAAAAACACTGGAACGCGAAATAGGCGGTGCCCTATTTTACCGGCATAAAGGCCGCCGTGAAATGACATTAACTCCGGCAGGAAAGGAATTCTATACACTGGCTTTGCAATATCAGGATATAGTTCTTCAAATGCAGCAGGTGTGCCAGAAAGCTGCAAAGAAACTGCGTCTTTCTTCTTTAAACAGTCTCGACACATACTTATTACCG
>JAZOVL010000036.1:0-1661 GCA_045658685.1 Pilosibacter sp. | reverse complement strand
AATAAACAGGGGTCAAGACAATTGACAAAAGAAGAGTTTAGAAAAATGTTTCGTACAATCGTGCAAAAAGATAATTGGTACGAGCGGTTTATTGAGCAATTAAAAGAAAGTGATGAAATGTTTGTGAAGAAGCTGGTTGAGGGAATGTCAGAAGAAGAGAAAGACCGATATTTTAAAGAATTTCCGGAATATGAAAAATATCGTTAATGGTGGGTTGTTTATTGTAAAATATAAATGTAGAAAGTTGCAGACCTAAAATGTAGGTCGTTGCACCTGCATTTTGTAGGTGATTGCAAAGCCTCAGAATCCTGGGAACGGGCAGCGCCGATTGGTAGCTCCCAAGTTGGATCTGAAGCAAAAAATCCATTGCAGACATATCTATAAACCATTAACCTTGTTTTTGTTGTAGCTAACAAATAAAAGCAAGGAGGAAAGGAGTATGACTACAATGGATCAGATTCATCGTATCAGAGAACTCTATTATGAGCAAGATAAAAATCTGAACGAAATTGCAATCATCATGAACTGTGACTGGCGTACCGTTCGAAAATACGTGGATATGGAGGACTTCAACAGTCCACCACCTGCACCGGTATCATCAGAGATTCACGAATCCAAGCTTGACCCATTCAAGCCTCTGATTGATGAATGGCTGCAGGCAGACAAGCTTGCACCAAGAAAACAACGGCATACAGCCAAAAGAGTATTTAAACGCCTCAAGGATGAAGCAGATGGTTTCAACTGCAGTTACCGGCTTGTCGCTTTATACGTCAAACAGAAGAAAGAGGAACTACGGCTAAAAAGAACCGATGGTTATATTCCTCTCGAACATCGTCCCGGCGAAGCCCAGGCAGATTTTGGAACCGCTGATTTTTACGAGAACGGCAAGCTTTATCACGAAGCCAAGTACCTTGTGTTGAGTTTTCCTTACAGTAACGGTGGCTTCCTGCAGCTTAATTACGGAGAAAACATGGAGTGTCTTCTGGAAGGTCTGGTTGCCATGTTTGAACACATCGATGGAGTTCCCAGTGAGATATGGTTTGACAATACCAGAACCATTGTTACCAGGGTTATTAAGGGTGGCGGGCGCAACGTAACAGAGCGTTTTCAACGCTTCTGCGAACACTACCGCATCAAGCCGGTATTCATGAATCCCGAATCCGGATGGGAAAAGGGAAATGTAGAAAACAAGGTCGGCTATCTGCGTCGCAACGAACTTGTACCGGTGCCACGCTTTGATGATCTTGCAGAAGAAAATCGCCATCTTCTTGGCCGTTGCGAAATCGATATGCAGCGCGAGCATTATGACGACAATGAGGAACGCTTCATCCGTGAGCTGTTCAAAGAAGATAAGGCACGTTTGCTGCCGCTTCCTTCCGTACCATTTGACACGGCGCTTTACATGACCGCGACAACAGATAAATATGGCAAGTTTACCCTTGATGCAGGAAAGCACCGTTATTCCGCTTCACCGGCTTTCTGCGAATCCATCGTAAATCTTAAGATTACATCATCTGCCGTGATCGTCATGGATGCAGACATGCACGAGGTTGTCCGCCACAGGCGCCTTTACGGTGAGGAGCATGAAAGAATGGACTGGCTGCCATATCTTACATATATCGCCAGAAAACCACGCTCTCTGCGTAACAGTGGCATTTATG
>JAZOVL010000035.1:0-8582 GCA_045658685.1 Pilosibacter sp. | reverse complement strand
TATTGTTATACGGATGGTTTGATAGCTGTTTCTGATTCGTGGAAATTTATGAGAATGCAGCTTGCTGGAACAACCTTCGCTTTCAATGTTGCTGAAGGTATATATTATGATAAAGCTGAACGTGGTTTTAGAGCACATGATTATTTGGGACTTTATAGAAATAAAAGTGTCAGAGCTATTGGTAAGGTATGTGCGAGAATTACGGCAGTTGAAACTGCTGAAGGCATTAAATTCAATGCAGAATTTGGTGAGTTGACGGAAGATAAAAAAGAAAAGATTTTACGTGCTTTGGAAGATGGTGATTCTCATGGATATGATCTTAGGAGTTTAGAACATAGATACTTTTTTGTTGAAAAGTTCTATGAAACTGATTTTAAGAAAATAACACCACGAGCACCGATGGGAACACGAGTGTTCGACCTATCGCAAGTGTTAAATCTTAATGAAATGCCAGATGTAGAAGCAATGGCAGACATGTTAAGAGAAAAGACATGGAGTTAAGTTTTGTTTCAAACATTGTAGATAAATTGTTTGTACGAGTAAAGCAAGGGGATGCTGTAAGAGTCATGTCTCTTAGATGAGAACATGAACTGTACTGCATCCCCTTGTTTTGTTGAATCATTACTTTTCAACAATCATTGCATCATATTTTTTCATCATCTCTCCGGCCTGTACGGTTTCTCCTGTCAGGACGTTTTTGCAGCCTGCAAAGCAGGACGGAACCTCGAGAGTCTGATCTTTGAAGTTCAGGATATAGTAGTAGGAGCAATTGTCTGATTTTCTGCAGGTCACTTCCAGTTCGGTAGCCTCTTCGATTACCGGTGCAACACCAGCTTCTTCAACAGCCATATCCAGAACCTTGGCAGTACCGTCGCAATTCATATTGGTGCGAATATAATAGGTGCATCCCTTGCCGAAGGAATTTCTGGTAATAGCAGGAGTACCTGCATAGAAGTCGGATGCATATTCAGCCAGGCACTCGGCACCTTCCAGATGCATTACATCACATAACAGGTTGCAAGTGATCTCTGTGCCGTCAGCAAAGGTTACGGTGTTGGACTGTTCCGGAGCCAGAGCGTCGATTTCCTCAACCCAAACACCTGCAAGTTCTCTTAACGGACCCGGATAACCGCCCAGATGTACGTTGTCAGACTGGTCTACGATGCCGCTCATGAAGGTAGTGATCAGGATACCGCCATTTTTCACGAACTCAGTAAGCGCTTCCTTCATACCTTCTTTTACCATATAGAGTACCGGAGCAACAACCACTTTATATTTACTGAAATCAGCATCAAAAGGAATCATGTTTACGCCAATGTTTTTATCGTAGAAGAACTTGTAATACTGATGAATCTGCTCTACATAGGTAAGATCTTCTGTTGGTCCGCTGGTGTATTCCAATGCCCAGTAATTGTCCCAGTCAAAGATAATTCCAACCTGAGATTCATTGACGGAACCGAGAGTGGAAGTGCCCAGACTCTCCAGTTCTTTACCTAACTGTTTTACTTCCTGGAAAACTCTTGTCTGATTGGTTCCTGCATGGCTGATAACTGCGCCGTGGAATTTTTCGCAGCCGCCCACACTTCTTCTAAGCTGGAAGAACTGAATGGTATCTGCACCGTGAGCGAGTGTCTGGATGCTCTGTGCGCGCATCTGTCCCGGCTTTTTCAAGGAGTTGTACGGCTGCCAGTTCTGCTGGCTCGGTGTCTGTTCCATGAGCATAAACGGAGCATCTTTCAGACCGCGCATTAAGTCATGGCACATGGCAGTGAGGCTCCACGGAGTATTGTAGCTCGGGTAGTTGTCCCAGGAGACAATATCCATCTCTTTTGCCCATTTAAAATAGTCCAGTCCCTTATAGGTACCCATCAGATTGGTAGTGATCGGTGTTTCTTTATCATATTTACGGATCGTGTCACGTTCCATTTTGAAGTTTTCCAGCATACTGTCGGACATGAATCTGCGGTAATCGACAGAAATACCTGCAAATGCAGTATCCTTTCCGTTCTCCATTCCATCAGACAGAGCATTTGGAGCAACAACTTCATCCCAGTCATGAACGGTGTGTCCCCAGAATTCCAGATTCCAGGCCTTGTTCAGTGCAGAAATAGTTTTATATTTTTTCTTCAGCCATACGCGAAATGCTTTTTCACAGTTTTCACAGTAGCATTCTCCGCCGTATTCGTTATTGATATGCCAGCATGTAACATGCTCATTGTCGTGGTATCTCTTCGCAATCTGCTCTGCCAGAGCCTGAGCGTACTTCTGATAAACCGGAGAATTTGGACATGCATTATGGCGCTGACCGAATTTATGATGACGTCCATAATAATCTGTTCTTGCTACTTCCGGATATTTTTTGTAAAGCCATGCCGGAAGAGCGGCTGTAGAAGTTGCCAGAACAATATCATAGTTTTCTTTGCTCAGCATATCCACGATATCATCCAGTTCATCAAAATAGTATTCTTCCTCAGAAGGCTGGATCTTTGCCCAGGAAAAAACATTGACGGTTGCACTGTTGATTCGGGCATCTTTGAAATACTCCATGTCTTTGTCCCAGATGTCTCTGGACCACTGGTTCGGGTTGTAATCTCCACCGTATAAAATTCTTTTAAATGTATGCTTCATCGCTTTCTCCTTTATAGGGCAAAATTCCGGTCAGCCCTGATTTGTTTTTGATATGAAAAGTATACACCAGGTAGACAAAAAGAAGTATCGTATGTTAAACTAAAAAATATAAGATTATGAAACAGGTGATGCTATGCCGATCTATTTTAAAAATACGTCAGCGAAGGAGCCTTTTACCTTTGACAGTGTGGGAAATAACTGGGATCAGGAAAATGTGTTCCGTCCTTCCGGGTTTCCAGGATATCATTATTTGCAAACGGAAAAAGGATGCGGCCAGATTGAGATTCAGGGAAAACAATATGTCCTGAACGAGGGAGAGGGAGTACTTATTGCTCCCTTTATCAGTCATTCCTATGGAAAAATATCTGAAATGTGGACAACCTGCTTTATCACCATTGCAGGAAGCATGGAGAATAACATTGCCGGTATGCTGGAAAACAGGAAGGTGATTTTTATCAAACAAGAGCAGGGAAAACGAATTGCTGACATTATTGCAGATATTATTTTGAATTACAGGAATTCCCCGGCTGCTACCAAAGCACTTTCCGTGGAATGTTACCGTCTTTTGATGGAGTTCGTGGAAGGTGTCTACACCGATGATTTTGCAGATGATCCTTTGTATATTCAGTATGTGGCTCCTGTAATCAAGGAAATTCAGAACTCTTATGCTTCCAGACTGACAGTGCAGGAATTAAGCGGCAGGGTTTATGTCACACCGCAATATCTTTCCAGACTATTTCGTCGTTTTATCGGCTGTTCTGCCTATGAATATCTGACCAATTACCGGATCTCCAAGGCGAAAGAATTGCTGTTAGGAAAACGCCGGCTGGAGATCCAGAGCATCTCTGAACAAGTGGGATTCGAAGAACCGAGCCATTTTATTGCGATGTTTAAGAAACAGACAGGAGTGACGCCTTATCAGTTCAGGAAAATGTGTTGATTATGGACTTTTCTATTTTTTACTAATGTGCTACAATAAAGCCAAGAAGTGAAATCAATACATAGTTCGGAGGAAATTACAATGATAAAAGAACTGTTAAAGCTGGGAAATCCCAAGCTATATGAGATTAGCAGTCTGATCACTGACGAAGACATGAAAGATGTTCCTGGATGGGTGGCTGATCTTCACGATACATTGATGGAATACCGCAGAGTTTACGGTGCAGGCAGAGCAGTTGCAGCGCCGCAGATCGGTATCCAGAAGAGACTTTTATATATGCATCTGGACAAGGCTTATGTATTTATCAATCCTGTTATGGAATTTCCGGATGATGAGATGTATGAGCTGCTGGATGATTGTATGTCATTCCCGGGGCTGATCGTAAAAGTCCGCCGTCATCGAAGAGCAGTGATCAGATATTTTGATCTGGATATGAAACCTCAGGTAATGGAACTGGAAGGAGATCTTTCCGAACTTTTACAGCATGAATATGATCATTTAGATGGTATTCTCGCAACGATGCGTGCTGTGGATAATAAAGCTTTTTATATGGAACAGATGAAGAGAGATTTTTCTTAATTTGTACTTGCAGAAATTGACATCAGGAGGAAAAAGTTATGTATCGAATTCTTGAACTGAACCCGGAGTTAGTGCCGTACGAAGGCGATATCAACCTTCGTATGCATTTATATAATGAAACAAAGAAGCGTCTGATTGGAGAAAAAGGTAAATTAATCGATTTTGCCAATGCGCATGATTATTTCGGTATCCACCATGTAGAGAATGGCTGGGTATATCGTGAGTGGGCACCGAGCGCAGGTCAGTTATGGCTGACTGGTGAATTCAATAACTGGAGCAAGACATCCCATCCGTTAAAGAATATCGGAAACGGAAACTGGGAGATCGAATTAAAGGAAGAAGAGCTTTGGGAAGGATGTAAAGTTAAGACTGTTGTAGAAGCCTGGGGAAATATCACAGAGCATATTCCGCTTTATATCCGTCGCGTGACTCAGGATAAGAAGACCATCACATGGTGTGGTGAAGTAGTGGATGACCGCAAAGTCTTTGAATGGACAGATAAAAAATTTAAAGGTGAGAAATCCCTTTATATCTATGAGGCACACGTAGGTATGGCTCAGGAGGAAGGCAGAGTCGGTACTTACCGTGAGTTCGCAGACTATACACTTCCGCGCATCCAGAAAGCCGGATATAATACAATCCAGTTGATGGCGATCATGGAGCATCCGTATTATGGAAGCTTCGGTTACCAGGTTTCCAACTTCTTCGCGGCTTCCAGCTGGTTTGGAAAACCGGAAGATTTGAAATATCTTGTCAATAAAGCACATGAGATGGGCATCCGTGTTCTCTTAGATGTGGTGCATTCTCATGCAGTTAAGAACACAGCTGAAGGTATCAATATGTTTGATGGTACTACCTGGCAGTTCTTCCACGATGGTGACAAGGGTGATCACCCGGCCTGGGGTACAAAATGCTTTGATTATGGTAAAGACGGTGTGATCCACTTCCTTCTTTCCAACTTGAAGTTCTGGATGACAGAGTACCATTTCGATGGTTTCCGTTTCGACGGTGTTACATCCATGCTGTACCATGACCATGGTCTTGGTACAAACTTTGACAACAGCAAATACTTCTCTCTGAATACTCATGTGGAAGCAATTACATATTTACAGCTTGCCAACGAACTGATCCGTCAGGTGAATCCGAAAGCGATCACTGTGGCAGAGGATATGTCCGGTATGCCTGGTATGTGCCTTCCAATCGAAGATGGCGGTATCGGTTTTGACTATCGTCTGGCTATGGGTATGCCGGATATGTGGGTGAAGGCTGTTAAAGAGTCTGTAGACGAAGGATGGCACATCAATGGTATGTGGGGCAACATGTGCCTCAGAAGAGCCGGAGAGGGTACTGTAGCATATGTAGAGAGTCATGACCAGGCGTTGGTTGGCGACCAGACGATGATCTTCCGTCTGGCAGGCGCCAATATGTACACAGATATGGACAAAGCTTGTCACAATCCGAGGATTGACCGTGCGATCGCGCTTCATAAGATGATTCGTCTGTTCTCCATCGGTGCAGGCGGTGAGGCTTACCTGAATTTCATGGGCAACGAGTTTGGTCACCCGGAATGGATCGATTTCCCACGTGAGGGTAACGGTTGGAGTTTCCATTACTGCAGACGTCAGTGGAGTCTCCGTGACAATGGTTTCCTGAAATATGAGTGGTTAGGAGATTTCGATGAGGACATGATCGCTCTGACAAAGAAGCATAAGATCTTCGAGCAGAGATTCGGTGATCTGAAACTGTCCAAGGAGCCGGAGAAGATGATCGCATTCTACCGCAAAGGCTTACTGTTTGCATTTAACTTCCATCCGACTCAGTCCTTAACAAATGTACTGATCCCGGTTGAAAACTATGCCGACTATACCGTTGCAATGTCCAGTGATGATGAGAAATACGGCGGATTTAACCAGGTAGAGCATATCAAATATCCGGTTAAGAGATTCAACGGTCAGAATTTCATCGAGATTTATTTACCGGCTCGTACAGCAGTGGTTCTTGAAGAGGGAAGAAAACGCCCGGTGCCGAAGAAGATCCTGGATGCAGAAGAAATGGCAAGACAGATGATAAAAGCTGAAGCTTAGGTGTCAGAAATGATTGCTGATGCAGAAAAATAATAAAATATGGTGGAAAAGAGGAAGTTTTAAAAATTTCCTCTTTTCTTTTTCGGAAAGTGGTGCTATAATGGCGCTCGTAAAAAATGAATAACATCTGCAAACATAGCAGATTATAGAAGATAGAGGTGCAGGATTTAAGAATACCGCAAACGTTCAGCCGGACCGGTTGTTTGAGGGAAAGGAAATCCTGCCGAAGGGTTCTCGCAGGTCCATGTGGGAATGCCTGGGACGACGGAGAAGATCCGGCGGACTGTCACAAATTGTGGAGCGCTATCTTGTGTTGTGAAAGTGTGCGAATATGATATTTTATTCTTTTATTATGCTCGCCTGAATGTTACACCACAAACGCGTCTTCGTAAGGGACTATCGTTTGTGGTGTTTTTATTTCAGAAGAGAAAAGAAAGGATTTAAGTAAAATGAAAAGTAACAGAAGTTTTAGAACTTTGCCGGTGCTTGTGCTTGTATTTATGATGATGTTCAGTATCACTGCATTTGCGGCAGAAGAAGCAGCATATGTGCCGGAAGTGTATGCGACATGGGTGGCGCTGGTGCCGCCGGTGATCGCGATCGCTTTGGCGCTTATCACAAAGGAGGTTTACAGTTCCCTGTTCGTCGGCATTGCGGCAGGCGGTTTCCTGTATTCCGGTTTTAATTTTGAGTTGGCAATGAACCAGATTTTTGAACATGGTTTTATCAGCTCACTTTCTGACGAAAGCAATGTAGGAATCATGTTTTTCCTTGTTATGCTTGGTGTGATCGTATGTCTGTTGAACAAAGCAGGCGGTTCTGCTGCATTCGGACAGTTTGCTGCAAGCAAAATCAAAAGCCGTGTGGGAGTACAGCTTGCAACTGTTATGCTCGGTGTTATGATTTTTATTGATGACTACTTCAACTGCCTGACAGTAGGAAGCGTTATGCGTCCGGTTACAGATAAGTTTAAGGTTTCTCGTGCGAAATTGTCTTATCTGATCGATGCTACAGCAGCCCCAATCTGTATTATCGCCCCAATCTCTTCCTGGGCAGCTGCTGTCACAAGTTATGTTGAACGTGAGGATGGCTTTGAATTATTCTTAAGATCCATTCCGTATAACTTTTATGCCCTTTTAACGATCCTGATGATGGTTGGACTTACACTTTTAAAAGTTGAGTTTGGTTCCATGAAAAAACATGAGGAGAATGCGATCAAGGGTGATCTGTTTACAACTGGCAGCCGTTTATATGAAGCGAAAGAAGAGATGGTTGTAAATACCAAAGGTACTGTGTTGGATTTGATCGTTCCGATTATTTCACTGATTGTATGCTGTGTGGTTGGTATGCTGTATACAGGAGGATTCTTCGAAGGTGTGGATTTTATCAGTGCATTTGCTGATTGTGATGCAGACTTAGGCCTCACATATGGCAGCTTCTTCGGTCTTGTTGTGACGATCGTATTTTATCTGGTGCGCAGAGTTCTTACATTTAAAGAGTGTATGGACTGCGTTCCGGAGGGATTTAAGTCCATGGTATCCGCAATTCTGATCCTGGTATGCGCATGGACATTAAAGTCCATGACTGACAGCCTTGGTGCAGATGTATATGTGGCAAATATGGTTATGGCGAAAGCAGCGGGTCTTATCAACTTCCTTCCGGCAATTGTTTTCGTAGTTGGTTTGTTCCTTGCATTCGCAACAGGTACATCCTGGGGTACATTCGGTATCCTGATTCCAATTGTTGTAGCAGTATTCCAGAATACAAATCCGGAGCTGATGATCATCTCTATCTCTGCTTGTATGGCAGGCGCTGTTTGTGGTGATCACTGTTCTCCGATTTCTGATACAACGATCATGGCATCTGCCGGTGCTCAGTGTGAGCATGTAAATCATGTTTCAACACAGCTTCCATATGCGCTTCTTGTAGCCGCAATTTCTTTTGTAACATACATTGTGGCAGGTTTTGTACAGTCTGCATGGATTGCGCTTCCGTTCGGTATTGTGCTGACAATTGGTACATTGATGGTACTGAAGATGAGTGGAAACACAGTTTCTGAAAATTAAAATTGAATATAGAATTGACAAAGCCCTGAGCATGCTCGGGGCTTTTCTTATTTCTGCGAAATGAGCCAGAAATGAATGCAATGTCTTTTGTTGAGTTAAAATAAGCAAAAATATCTGGAGGTACAATATGGGACAAACATTGAGTGACTTTAGAAGTTTTCTTATAAAAGAAGAACATGCGCTCGGAACGATAGATAAATATATGCGAGATGTAAAACACTTTTTAGAATGGAATCAAGAGAATGAAATTACAAAAGAAAGAGTGATCGGATGGAAGAATTCATT
>JAZOVL010000034.1:0-1788 GCA_045658685.1 Pilosibacter sp. | reverse complement strand
CCTACAACCTTACTTACACAAAACAAAGGCTCCGGAAACCTATACTACAGATTTCAGGAGCCTTTTCGTTATATCACATTCTCCAAAATGTGTCAATTATGCATTAAAAACATACTTATCCAGACGATCAAATGCTTCTTTCACTCTGGAAAGCGGAAGTGCCAGGTTCATACGGATCGCATTCTTCATGAAGAATGCCTCACCATTCTGCCAGTCAACACCAACCTCCAAACCTTTCTTTCTGAGTGTTTCGAAGTCCATGTTGTGCTCCTCTAACCACTCTGTACAGTCAAGGAATAAGAGATATGTACCCTGCGGCTTTACGATCTTCACACCTTTAAAGTGCTCTTTGATGAAATTGTAACCGTAGTTTACGTTTTCTGTGAGTACCTGGTTCAGCTCATCTACCCACTGATGACCTTCCGGTTTGTAACCGCCGATCAGGGCGTACATGGAAAGAAGGTTCATGGAGTTATAGTGGCTTAAAGACTCTTCTTTTAATAAACGGTCATTGAGCCATTTGTTGTATACAATGTGGTAGCTGCCGATGAGACCTGCAAGGTTAAAAGTCTTGGACGGAGCGTACATTGCGATGGTTCTCTGTTTTGCATCCTCAGATACAGACTGTGTCGGAATGTGTTTGTGACCATCTAACAGAAGATCAGACCAGATCTCATCGGAGATTACGAAAACATCGTTGGCTTTGTAAACTTCCATTGCCTTTTCAATCTCCCATTTCTCCCAAACACGGCCGCTCGGGTTGTGCGGGGAACAGAAAATCGCTGTATGGATCTTGCCCTCTTTCAGTCTTCTGTCCATATCTTCGAAGTCCATACGCCATACACCATCTTCATCCAGGTATAACGGACTGTGAACTGCCTCGAATCCATTGTTCTTCAGAATGCTTGTGAAACCAACATATACCGGAGAGTGAACGAGGATCTTATCTCCCTGAGAAGCAAGCACGCGAAGTGCACTTGTAACACCACCAAGAACACCATTCTCATAACCAATGTGCTCCGGCTTTAAGCCTTCTACACCATTTCTCTTATACTGCCAGTCGATGATGCTTGCAAAGTATTCCTCACGCGGTCTGAAATAACCGAATGTCGGATGCTCAACACGCTTGATGATCTCTTCCTGGATTGTCGGAACAGTTGCAAAGTTCATATCAGCAACCCACATCGGAATATGATCGAAGCCCGGCTTTAATTCAAAACCGGAACGATACGGAGAATCCGGAGCCGGATCTACAGCGATGGAATCTTGTCCGTGACGGTCGATGATACTGGTAAAATCGTACTTCATTATATATTTTCTCCTTCCCCTTACCGCGATTACTGCGGTTGATGAAACAATAATTCCCAACCTTTATCATAGCATATTTCGGACTTTTCAACAAGAGTGAAAAAGGCCGCCAGACATGTCTGTCTGCCGACCTTTTTTCTATTTCTTTCCAACTAATTCTCCCACCATCGTAGAACCCAGGATCAGAACCGCACCCACAATACTGTAAATTGTTAACGGTTCCCCCAGCACGATCGCAGACAAAACAATCGTAATCACCGGATCCACATAGCTGATCAGTGCAATGGTCTGTCCTTCCACATACGGCACAGCACCAAAATACAACTTGTATGCAATTCCTGTATGCAAGATACCAACAAACACCAACATTGCCACATGCGTCATGTTCCAATCAATGCCCCCCAGGTTCTCTGTCAGAAGCACATACGGAAGCAAAACAACCGCTACCGTACCAAGCTGCATCACCGTACAGTCATTGGC
>JAZOVL010000033.1:0-13306 GCA_045658685.1 Pilosibacter sp. | reverse complement strand
CCACATCGAAACCAAGCTGTCTGCCAAACTGCTTTACAAGATTCTCATCTTCGTAGTAACCGATTACGATATCATTAAAATATGCTGACAATGTGATGTCTGTAGTGTTTTTATTCATAAAATTAACCGCCTTTCTAACTGTTTTATTTGAAAAAGAAAGTATTATTATATTAAGCTTTTTACGATTTGTCAATTTCTTTCCGTGAAAAATAGAATTGAAATTTTTCACAAATTTCAGTGCCTGTTTTTAGATATTTTGACCACGCACATGGTTTCAGACAGATTCGAACATGTCTTTCATTTCCTTCAGCGTTGTTACTATATAATCCAAATGCACTTCTGTATGATTCTCATCGCCCTTCGGGTTATACCACATCGTATCGATGCCGGCATTATTTCCTCCTCGCATATCTGAGGTCAGGGAGTCACCGATGATCAGCATATTTTCCACATCACGTCGTCCCATTTTTTCAAAACAATACTCGAAGAATGCCATCTGAGGCTTCTGGGAACCTGCCTCCTCGGAAATAAAGATCCCATCAAAGTATTTGTCAAGCCCGGATTTTGCAAGACGTGTATACTGAGTTTCCGCCACACCATTGGTCACAATATAAAGCGGATATTTTCCCTTTACTGAATCCAAAAGTTCGATCGCGCCATCAATCAAAACCGCACTTGCATTTAAATACTGACGATATAGTGCATCCACCTCATCCCCATTGACCTGCACTCCAAACTCACCGAAAAATTCCTCGAAACGCTGACCAAGCAGGCGTTCTCTTGTAATCTCACCACGCTCCAGCATCTCCCAGTAGCGTTTGTTTGTAATATGATATTTGTACTTGTTCTCGGCAGTTACCGGAACACCAAGATGATTTAAGAGACCTTCAATCCCCTCTTCTTCCGCCTTATTAAAATCAAGTAAAGTTCCGTCTACGTCGAACAATAAAACTTCATATTTTTTCATCGTTATTTCCCTTTTTTAACCGGGGCAATCCGCTCTGAACTGCCCCGGCCGTTTTACTATTATTTATCCTGGTAAACAATCTCACCAGCGCAAATTGTGTATTTTACGCGACCATAAAGCTCTGTACCGATAAACGGTGTGTTGCAGGACTTGGAAGCAATATCCTCCATGGTTACTGTCCACTTCTCGTTCTCATCAAAGATTACAAGGTCTGCATCTGCGCCTTCATCGATGTAACCCTTATCAAAGTTATATAACTTTGCCGGATTCAGGCTCATCTTTTCCATTAACTGAATCATTGTCAGATGGCCTTTGCGAACTAATTTTGTTACAGAAATACCAAGCGCTGTCTCAAGACCGATGATTCCGCTCGGTGCTTTCCAGATCGGTTCTACTGCCTTCTCTTCTTTGCTATGCGGAGCATGGTCAGTTGCGATCATATCGATGGAACCGTCTTTGATGCCTTCGATAATACCGTAACGGTCAGCTACTGTACGGAGCGGCGGGTTCATCTTTGCAAGAGCCCCCTTCTCTAATACTGCACTCTCGTCTAATGCAATGTGGTGCGGAGTAACCTCTGCCCATACATTTGCACCGAGCTCTTTTGCAAGTTTTACCATCTTAACTGCATTGATAGAGCTGATATGCTGAATGTTTACATTTGCACCTGTGTGGAGTGCCAGCATACAGTCACGGGCAACTAAGGAATCCTCTGCAAGAGCCGGAGATCCTTTAATGCCAAGGGCTTCTGCCGGAGCACCGGCATTGATGCCGTTCTCAGAAATGAACGCCGGATCTTCCTCATGGAAACTGAGCGGTACGTTTAACTCTTTTGCTTTTAACATAGCTGTCTTTACAAGATTCTGGTCCATGATCGGGATACCATCGTCTGTGAATCCAGCTGCACCAGCTGCTTTTAATGCTTCCATATCAACCAGTTCCTTACCCTGCATACCAACAGTGATGCATGCTGCCGGAATAACGTTGATACCGGTCTTCTTACCTTCTTCGATAATGTATTTTATAGTTTCTACGTTGTCAACTGCCGGCTTTGTGTTTGCCATTGTTACAACTGTTGTGAATCCACCTTTTTTCGCTGCAGCCGCACCAGTCTGGATGTCCTCTTTGTATGTGAGGCCCGGATCACGGAAATGTACGTGCACATCGATCAGACCAGGTGCCACTACCATGCCCTTTGCTTCGATGATTGTATCGTACTCTTCGTTTCTCTGGTATTTACCAATTTTAGAAATTTTACCTCCATCGATTACGATATCAAGCACATCGTCGATGCCTCTTTTCGGGTCAATAATACGTCCGTCTTTAATCAAAATCATTCTTCCATTTCCTCCTTAAAGTGTTCATAAATAACCTGCGCACCATCACAGATTGACTCAATGGTAGCAAATTCTATTTTATTATGACTGATTCCCTTTGCGCAAGGGATAAATACCATACCGGTCTCACAGATATTCGCAAAGGACATCGCATCATGTCCGGCACCACTGATCATCGAGCGATGCGGAATTCTCAGTTTCTTCGCTGCTGCCAGAAGCTTCTGCTGTACATCCACAGACATGGCGATCGGCGGAATATCTGATGTTTTCTCTCTGTAATATTTCACTTTACGCTTTTCACAAATCTTCTTGCAGGCAGATTTCAATCTGGATTCCATACGGTCCAGACTATTGGTGTCGATACCTCTCATATCCACACCAAGTGTAACTTCACCCGGGATTACATTAAGAGCATTTGGAGTTACTTTTACAGTACCAACCGTTGCAACAGACTGATAAATCGACTCATCTTTACCAATCTCTTCAATTTCCAGAGCAAGCTCACACGCAGCACAGAATGCATCTGCACGCATACCCATCGGGGTCGCACCGGAATGCTCTGCATTTCCTTTAATGTGGATCAGGAATCTTCTCGGACCTGCAACTGTTGTAACAATGCCAACAGAATCGTCATACTCCTCCAGAACTTTTCCCTGCTCGATATGCAGCTCGATATACTCTTTCACACCCTGAATGCGCTTCGGCTCCATATTGTAACCGCGCTCCTGGAAAATCTCGCTTAAAGTTTTTCCTTCACGGTTCATGGCCTCACCAACATCGTGCTTATAAATCTCTTTCGTGATCAATCCGCTGCCAATCGTGCTTCGTCCAAAGTTACTGGACTCCTCACAACGCATCGCACCAACACGGATCGGAATCTCCAGACCGTCCTGCTTCGCCCAGTTCAGCAGAAGAAGTCCTGTAATAATTCCACTGACACCATCGTAACGTCCACCTTCTACCACAGAATCCAGATGGGAAGCCACGAGATAATACTCTCCATTTTTATCAGACTTGCACGCCGGATTGTAAACATAGGTATTTCCCACCTCGTCTGTGTAACTCTCAAATCCATTTTCTTTTCCGAGCTCCACGAATGCTTCATGCATCTCATCTTCCGCTGCTGTATAACCGAGTCTTGTTACGCCACCGTTTTCCGTACTTCCAATACTATAAAATTTGTCAAATAAATACTCTGCATATTCAATATCTTGAACGGGATGTTTCATACTGCTAACCTCCTTATATGCTAATTATTTTCTTGTCGGAAGAACCTCTAACCAATAGTTATCCGGATCAAGAATAAAGTAGATGCCCATCTTCGGATTCTCATAACATATGCATCCCATCTCTTCATGTTTCTTGTGGGCCGCCTCATAATCGTCCACGATAAATGCCAGATGGAACTCATTGTCACCCAGGTCGTAGTGGTCCTTCTCCCAGTCACGGAGCCAAGTGAGTTCTAACTTATGCGAGGTCTCACCATCGCCAAGATAAACAATGATAAAGCTTCCGTCCTCAGCCTCTTTTCTGCGCACTTCCTTCAGTCCCAGGGCTTCCTCATAGAACTTCAAGGATTTGTCGAGATCCTTGACATTAAAATTGTTGTGTGCAAATTTGAATTTCATGGTGTTACCTCACTTTCACATAGTTCTCTGTTTCTTCTTAAAAAATAATAACTGTCGTCTTCCCATACGTCGGCAACTACATTCAGATGTGGAATATCTGTCCTTTTTCACAGATTTCTACTATTCGGTCACGGTACGCTTCGGAACACTCCAACTGCTTTAACTTTTGCGACACATCAAACTGTCCCCAGAAATGCATCGGAATAATCACTTCCGTATCAACTACTTTCACAAAATCATCAATCCCCAGATAAAACCACTGCTCCAGTCTCGGATCCAGCGGAAGGAACGCTATATCAGCCTTACGTCCGCGCATCTTTTCAACCTCTGCATGGTAAGCCTTGGTCATATCGCGATTCCACTGCTCGTCCTCGCCTTCCCAGTACCAGTGATTGAGATCACCTGCATGGTAAATATCTTTTCCATCCACCTTACACCAGAATGCCACGCCCTCGTCGGTAGATTTGTATGTTTCCACCTGCAATATATCATCGCTCCAGGTCTCATATGGCTTTATAGAAATCGTGCAGTCTCTCAATTCTTCCGGAATCCGTTTCGTCCAGATGTCGGAAGAAAGAATATACCGGATATTTTTATGATCTTTCGCCAATTCAAAGACTGCATCAGAAAAATGGTCTCCATGACAATGGCTGGAAAAAACATAAAGGGGCTTATCAGCCGGTACTTCTGGCAAAGCTCCTTCAAAATAGTCAAACAGCAAAACAGCAGATTCGATATCTACTAAAAATGAACTGTGATGAATGTATGTGATTTTCATCGTAAAATACCCTCTACAAAAAACAAAACGTCTCAAAATTATTCTGACAATATTGTTGAAATGCATAATTATTATAACATATTCCTCCTCATCTTGCAATTCTTATTGTTATATTTTATAATGAATTCATTGATTTTATTGGGAGGAACAATTATGCTGACAGTTGGATTAAAAGGACGACAGGAAGTTATGGTTTCCGAGGCAAATTCCGCAAAAACTATGGGCAGCGGCACGTTGGATGTATTCGCGACACCGTCCATGATCGCGCTGATGGAACTGACTGCATGGAAGAGCGTTGCAGACCATCTGGACGAAGGTTGTGGTACAGTCGGAACATTGCTGAACGTGACTCACGATGCACCGACTCCGTTTGGTATGAAAGTATGGTGCGAAAGTGAACTGGTGGAAGTAGACGGACGCCGCCTGGTATTTGAGGTTGCTGCATACGACGAAAAAGGAAAGATTGGCGGAGGCCGCCACGAACGTTTTGTGATCCAGAATGAAAAATTCCAGGTCAAAGCAAATAAAAAAGCTGAATAATCAACCGAACATAATAAAATTTATATAAACAAGGGAGATTACAACTATGAAGTACCATTTTGACCCGATGTACACCATCGAATGTTTCAAGGATATCGTAAACGTACCGAGCCCGGTTGGTTATTATCCGCAGATGAATCCGGTTATGGAGCGTTATGCCAAAGAACTGGGCCATGATATCACATTCGACAACAAGAGCACAGCGTACATCACATTAGACGGTGAAGACAATTCCAAGACAGTTATGATCGGCGCCCATCTTGATACAATCGGCCTCATTATCAAGAGAATCGATGCAAACGGTATGATCCGCGTAAGAAATCTGGGCGGTATCAACTTCCAGTCCATCGAAGGTGAGACAGTAACCGTACATACTCGCGACGGCAGACATTACACAGGTCTTATGGCTTGTCAGTCCCACTCCGTCCATGTATTTGATGATGCTCGTACTCTTCCACGTGACGAGAACACTATGATGATCATTCTCGATGAGAAGATTAAAAACGAAGCTGATGTAAGAGCCCTTGGCATCCGCCACGGCGATTTCGTTTCCATCGACCCGCGTCCGCAGTTCACACCGAACGGCTTCTTAAAATCCAGATTCATCGATGATAAAGCTGCTGTTGCCTGTGCATTTAACGTAATTAAATATCTGACAGAGAACAACATCAAACCGAAATACCGCACAATCTTCGCATTCCCGTACTCCGAGGAGATTGGTATCGGCGGTACTTATGTTCCGGAAGAAGTTTCTGAGTTCGTAGCCATTGACATTGGTCTTATTGGTCCGGACTACGATGGAAACGAATTCAACGTAGCGATCTGCTGCAAGGACAATGCTTCTCCGTACGATTACGAGCTCACAACACGCCTGATCAACCTCGCTGATAAGATCGGATGTGACTATGCTGTAGACATTTTCTACCGTTACGGTACAGATGCAAGTGCTTCTCTCAAGGGCGGCAACAATCTGAAAGCTGCTGCTTTCGGTATGCCGGTTTACTGCAGCCATGGTATGGAGCGTACACACATCGACAGCTTAAACAATACCATCGATCTGATGATCGCGTATGTGTTAGGTGAGTACGAAAACTAATTCAAACACATCAAAGCCCAAGGAACAAGACTCGTCTCTTAGTCTTGTCCCTGGGCTTTTCGTATCTTTTTATTTTTGTGTATGGTTACTTATTTGGTTACATTATATTCGTCATTTTGCTTATTGTAACTTGTTTCCGCGTTTTGTATAATAGAAGAAACTGAAATTGCCAATGTGATTTGAATGATAGAAAGGATAAATGTTGATGAAAAAAAGGAAATGGTTACAGCCAATCGTACTGGCGATTCTTCTGCTTTCCTGTATGCTGACCTGTATGCTCCCTGCGTATGCGGCAACAGTGCGTATTCCGGTTGCCAATGGAGCGATCACCTACGGAACTAAAACAGTTCGCATCGATGCATCCAACAGCAACAACGGATACATTATGATGAGATATACCGGAAAAGCCCCACGTATCAAAGTCCGCATCAAACAGACAGTTGAATATACGTATGATCTTAATACAACCGGTAAATTCGAAACCTTCCCATTGACCGAAGGCAGTGGAAACTATACAATTTCTATTTTCGAAAATGTGAAAGACAACATGTATTCCATTGCTTTCACCAAACAGATCAGTGTAAACATGAAAGATCCCAACAGCACCTTCCTTTATCCAAATCAGTTCTGCTATTTTAATCGCAGTACAAAAGCAGTGAAAACAGGCGATGAACTGGTCAAAGAAATTACGGACACCATTGAAAAAGTGGAAGCCGTCTACAAATATGCTGTTGAAAATATTTCCTACGATTACCAGAAAGCAAAAAATGTTCAGAGTGGTTATCTGCCAAATGTAGATGATACCCTCCAGACAAAAAAAGGAATCTGTTTTGATTATTCTGCGTTGATGACTACCATGCTCCGTACTCAAAATATTCCGACCAAGCTGGTGATCGGTTATTCTGGCAGTGCATATCATGCTTGGATCAGCGTTTACACAGACGAACAAGGTTGGATTGACAATGCGATACATTTTGACGGTGAAAGTTGGAATTTTATGGATCCGACCTTTGCTTCCGGAGGAAAGGATGACCCAAAAGTCACCGAGTATATCAATAATCCGACCAACTACATTGCCAAATTCTCTTACTGATCAATATAGATGGAGGTACAATCCATGATACAGAAAAAATCACCGTTTACTGGTTTAGCATTATCCGGCTTCTGTATGCAGGTTTCTCTCCTGTATCAGGCAGCCGTTCCGCTTTATGAGGGTCTTACTATTATGGCAGAAGATACTCACTCAGAAGACGAAAAACAGATTCTTACAGAGATGGCAAACCATCTCCGTATGGGGTTTTCCTTTAGCGAGACAATAAAAAAAGCAAACTGTTTCCCATCCTATACAGAGGAAATGATCTTTCTGGGCGAGCAGACCGGTACTTTGGACGTAACTCTCAACGGTCTTGCTTCCCATTATGAAAAGGAACATAAACTGTCAGAAGATCTTCGCCGTGCATTAACTTATCCGGCAATGATGGTATGCATGCTGCTGGTCATCCTGTTCGTTCTCTTTGTTAAGATCATGCCTGTTTTTACAGACGTTTATGAACAGCTTGGTGCAAGCATTCCACCTGTCACTCAGGCAGCTATCAACTTCGGCGGTATTGTCAGCGGTGCTGCTCTTGTTGTGATCGCAGCTCTTGCAGCATTTGTTATTTTTGTAAAAATATCCGGAGACTCCGGAAAGCGTCCGGCTTTTGCAGAATCCATTCTGACTTCCATCAATCAGAAGTCTCAGATCAGTCACATGACTGCACTTCGCAGATTCTGCAGCATTATTTCCGTAACACTCCGCTGTGGTCTTCGTACCGATCAGGGATTTGAAATCGCAGAACGCATGGTGGAACATCCAACGGTGGAAACTCAGGTAAAGAATGCACGCAAAGCAATTATGGAAGGTATTACGTTCTACGATGCAGTGAAAGATGCGGGACTTTTCAGCGGTTTTGATCTTCAGCTGATCCGTGTTGCAAGCCGTGCAGGTAAGCTGGATACGATCCTCAGCAAAATCGCAGACGATTACGATGAAAAAACAGCAGAAGCTCTGGATGCAATGGTCGCCCGCATCGAACCGATCATTGTAACTGTTCTCGCCGTTGCAGTCGGGCTCGTACTGCTTTCCGTTATGTTACCATTGGCAGGTGTTCTCTCTGCGATCGGATAGGAGGCCTGATTCATGATACACATTGAACAAAAAAAGAAACAAACTCGGCCATTCTTCGGATATCTGCTTTCCGGACTTCTCACCGGCGGCATTTTATATTTGTTTCTGATCGGAACACAGGGAATCGCTTCCAAAACAGAATCCGAACAGCTAAATGTGCTGGATCAGGCGATCCGACGTGCTACAATCCAGTGTTATGCAATAGAAGGTCGTTATCCACCGAGTGTGGAATATCTGGAAGAACACTACGGAATTTCCATTGACCGTAAAAAATACTATGTGTTCTACGATGGATGGGCAAGTAACATTATGCCGGATATTACCGTCTTTCCGGCATCAAAAGAAGAGGATGGATTATCATGGCAGTAAAACGCACAAATCACTCCAATAGCGGTGTGGAACAGCTTTTCCCCGCTCTTCTGTTTTTTGTATTTTTGCTTTGTACGATCTTTACGATCTTGATCGGCAGCCGTGTCTACGAAAATATTCGTGAACGCGACAACGCTTCATTTCATACGGACACTGCCCTGGCATATATGACCAACAAGGTGCGTCAGGGTGATATCGCTGACGCGGTTTCCATCCAGGAAAACAATGGCTGCCAGGTTCTGGTCCTTACTTCTGACTATGAAGGTATTTTGTTTGAAACCTGGATTTATCAGATGGATGGAGCCCTTTGGGAATTATTTACTCAGAAAGATTCCGGCGTAGATGTTTTTTCCGGTCAGATGATCATGGACTGTGAGCCACTTTCATTTGCACTCGAAACGAACGAACATGGAAATACCCTCCTGACCATTTCCCTTGAAAGTGGCCGTGAGGCGAAAGTCTTCCTGCGCAGCACACAGAAAGGAGGAACTGCTTCATGAAACGTGAACGAACCTCCTACGCATTTTTATTAGAGATGATTTGGGTGTGTGCGTTTTTCCTGATCTGTGCCAGCATTTTTGTCATGGCATTCGCCAAAGCTGAGCAAGTCAGTCGACAGGCAGATGTTTTAAACCAGGCCGTGCAGGCAACTTCCAACGTAATGGAAGAAGTTCTTGCTGTATTCCCAGAGGATCAAGAGCAATTGGAGATAATCTCGTCTGCATATTCTACAGATGATTTCTCCATTGAGCTCAACCATTCTTTGGAGGATGGACTGGTATTCTTTACGATCACAGCGGTCAATAAGACGGATGGAACGCCCCTCTACTCTTTACGAGGTGCCAAAGCCCTTGAGGAAGGAGGAGCATCATGAAAAATCGAATTACGATCGGTATCTCATCCATTGTGCTGATTTTTATGATCCTCTGCCTCGCAGTATTCAGTCTGCTCAGTCTCAGTGACGCAAAATCTGCGCTGACCTTCGCACAGAAACGTGCGGATACCGTGCAAATATACTATGAGGCTGACACGGAAGCTCAGAAATTTATCCGTGACTATCGAGCCCTGTATGCAGAACAGAAACAGCCGGCAGCGATTATCTCAGAACTGTATTCCACTCTTCCTGTCGGAAGTCAGATTACAACCGATGGTGAAACTGTTATCGTATGTGAACTGCCTATGCGTTCCGGTCAGATGCTTCATCTTGAGTTAGAGGTGGACGGTTCTGACATTTTATCTTACTATGTATACAACAACACTGACTATATCATCGATACCGACCTTCCGGTCTGGGATGGAAATTAATTTCTACATTATGATGACAGAAAGGATAACACCATGAATATTGATTCTTCCATGCAGATTTTGCAGCAGGCCGTTGAACGTAATGCAGCTGATATCTTTATGATCCCGGGTATGCCGATCTCCTACAAAATTAACGGCGAGATTCTTCCGATCAATGACACAAAAATCTTCCCGGATGTCATGGATCAATTAATCTCTGAAATCTATAAGATTGCAAACAACCGTGATATTAATAAAACTGAGCACGGTGACGATGATTTTTCCTTCTCGGTTCCGCGCCTCGCACGATTCCGTGCCAGCGTTATGAAACAGCGCGGTTCTCTGGCAGCAATTATCCGTGTGGTTCGATTTGAACTTCCGGACCCAAAACAGCTTGGTATTCCGGACAGTATCCTCGATATTTCCAATCTGAAAAAGGGACTTGTCCTTGTAACCGGTGCTGCAGGAAGCGGTAAATCCACGACCCTCTCCTGTATCATCGACAAGATCAATCACGAACATCGTTCTCATATTATTACCCTTGAGGATCCGATCGAGTATCTGCATCGCCACAATATGTCCGTTGTAACACAGCGTGAGATCGGACAGGATACAGACAGCTATGTAACAGGTCTCCGTGCAGCACTCCGCCAGGCACCGGATGTGATCCTCCTTGGCGAGATGCGTGATTACGAGACCATCCGAATTGCACTGACTGCTGCCGAAACCGGACATCTGGTTATCTCCACACTACATACCGTGGGCGCAGCCAACTCCATCGACCGAATCGTGGATGTGTTCCCGGCTAATGCACAGCAGCAGATCCGTGTTCAGTTATCCTCCGTCCTTCAGGCCGTTGTTTCCCAGCAGCTTCTTCCGACCACAGACGGAAAACTGACCCCGGCGTTTGAGATCATGTTCCTCAACAATGCAATCCGCAACATGATCCGAGAAAACAAGATCCACCAGATTGATAACGTAATTTCCATGAGCATGTCCGAAGGCATGGTCAGCATGAACAACAGTCTTCTTGCTCTTCTCCGTGCAGGAGTTATCGACAAAGAAACTTGCATTACCAACAGCCCTGATCCGGAGCAGATGAGAATGCGTCTAGTATAAACATAGAAGATATGGTATAATGTCATCAGACGTTATACCATATTTTTATTTTATGAAGGAGATTTATTATGGATGCAAATAAGATGATGCAGATGTTAGAAGATACCGCCTATTACCGTGTAAGTGGTACTGAAGGTGAATTAAAAGCCGCTGAATATCTGAAAGAGAAATGTGAAGAATTAGGTTTCGAAGCACGCATCGAGGCATTTGATGTTGCAATGACTGATATTAAGAAAGCAGTTCTGATCGCAGACGGAAAGGAAATCCCGTGTAAAGGATTCCGCCTTGCAGGAAACGCAGATATCGAAGCTCCGCTTTACTATATGCCAACAGATGATCCTGTATCTCTTATGGGCTGCAAAGACAAGATTGTTCTCTTAGATACAGGTGTTCCGTATTGGAAATATCAGGATCTCTTAAAGAATGGTGCAGTTGGCTTTATTACATATGATGGTAATGCAAACTTCGAAGACTCCAACATGGATCTCAAAGAATTACGTCCGCATGTAAGCAACGGAGTAAAGATTCCGGGTGTAAATATTAACGCAAAATCCGCAATTGAACTGGTTCGCGACAATGTTCAAAATGTTCGCATTATCCTTGAACAGGAAGAATATACAGGTCAGTCCCACAATGTAGTGATGGATATTCCGGGTGAGACAGATGAAGTGATCGTTCTCACAGCACACTACGATACCGTACCGACTTCCGTTGGTGTATACGATAATATGTCCGGAAGCGTCGGTATCTTCGGCGTAGCTGAGTACTTCGCAAAAAATCCACACCGCTACAGCCTCCGCTTTGTATGGTGCGGTTCCGAGGAGCGCGGACTCTTAGGTTCCAAGGCATACTGTGCAGCACACAAAGAGGAACTTGAGAAAGTCGTTCTCAATGTAAACCTGGATATGATCGGTTCCATCATGGGTAACTTCATCGCAGTTTGCAGCTGTGAAGACAAGATGGTTCACTTCATCGAGTACCTGTCCGGCATCGAAGGCTTTGGTCTTAAGGCTCGCCAGGACGTTTACGCAAGTGACTCCACACCGTTTGCTGACAATGGTGTTCCGTCCTTATCCTTCGCACGTATTGCTCCGAACCATACCGTTTCCATCCATAACCGTTATGACACTATTGACGTTATGAAAGCAGAGAATATGGCGAAAGACGTTGACTTTATCACAACATTTGTTGATATCATGGCAAATGCAAAGAAATGCCCGGTTTCCAGAGAAATTCCGGAGAAAGTAAAAGATAAATTAGATATTTACATGGCTCGTAAGCGTGGTTAATAAAGGAGTGTTTTTATGGGTAAGATCACACTGAAATGGCATGGTCATTCCTGCTTTTCCGTAACTGCTGATGACTACACAATTGTTCTGGATCCATTTGCAGATGGTTCCGTTCCGGGTCTTCCGAATTTGAATCTGCATGCAAATCATGTATTATGCAGCCATCAGCACAGCGATCACGGATGCACGGATGTTGTCACTGTAAAAGAAAAAGAACACAGTCCATTCCATATTTCAATTATGGACACCTTCCATGATGATGCACAGGGTGAGAAGCGCGGTCCGAACCGAATTCATATCTTGGAAGCATGTGGAATGCGTATCGCTCATTTCGGCGATCTGGGTTGTATGTTGACTGCAGAGCAGATTGATCTGCTGAAAAAAGCTGATGTGCTGATGATTCCTGTAGGTGGTTTCTACACGATTGATGCGGCTCAGGCAAAGGAAATCGTTTCTGTATTAGGTCCGAGGGTTGTCATTCCGATGCACTACCGCTCTGACAGCTTTGGCTATCCGGTCATCGGCTGCCTGGAAGAGTTCACAAAATATTACAACAACATTGTAACTTATGAAACAAACACACTGGTTCTGGACGCTGATACAGAAGCCCAGACTGCAGTATTGAGTTTATAATATGACAAGAACGTATCATTTAACAACCGAACGAATTGGATTTTCCAAATGGTCTTCTGATGATCTTCCACTTGCAGAGCAGCTTTGGGGTAATCCGGA
>JAZOVL010000032.1:0-2985 GCA_045658685.1 Pilosibacter sp. | reverse complement strand
TACGATCCGACTTCCAAGGGTATCGAGAGCAACAGAAACCACACGCTCGTTACCATTGGCAAGCAGGGTATGGAGACGTTTGATCAGGTCATCCAACTGCTCCGGAGGTAACCAGAGCGCAAATTCACCCAGATATTCCGGAATATACTTGGAAACCTCGTACTCACCTACTTCCAGACCCTTTAACAACTCGACTGCAATCTCATTTCTCTGGTCGGTGGAAAGAAGGTGCGCCAGTCTCAAAAGCGCATGACCTGCATCGTGGCGCACGCCAACCTGCTCGCTGACTTTGATCAGGTTTGAAAAATGAGAACAAATATGAAGCAGGTGTTCTCTTCTTCCATGGTCAACCTGGTCAGCCAGAAGCTTGATATTGACCGACTTGATGATCCACGGAGTTGCGGACTTCAGGTTATCAAGGAAAATATCGCTGACTACATCATTTTCATATAAAATTCTGCGCTGTTCTTTGGTATCCATTCGCAAGTTCGTAAAAATACGGTACTGTAAGAACAACATCGTTATGGAATCCGGACTCATGTCCCTGGCCGCCTCACATACTCTCAAATAGCATACGTGATCATTTTTCACCACTCCGGTCAAAACTTTCAGCACACGAATAGCCACAATCCGAACTTTCTCACTCGGATGATCCATCTGTGCGAGCACAAAATCCACCAGTGTTTCCAGACGATCCTCCTTTGCACAAAGTTCCAGAGGCATTGTAAAAACAGTATCTAATAAATAGAAGACAGCGTCCTCATCCAAATCCTTCGAACCTTCAAACCACTTCATGAACATGTCGAAGAACTCCTGGCGGAGTTTTTCTGCACTGCGTTCCATGGCAGCTGTCATCAGGAATTTTAAAGAGTTTTGGATTCTATGCTTCTGCTGAATCGTCAGTCGATAATCCGGGCATATCAGCTGCTCCAGAGTTTCCTCCCAAAGTGTCAGAACAGTCTTTTCATCTGGATCAGCCATACCCTTCGGAAGTTCTTTGCGATATCCGGCATTGAAATCCGCAAAAATCTTGCCCATCAGATTCGCTGCCTGTCTACGGATATCTCCTTCTTTATTTAACAGAAGTTCGTATAAGAAAGTGAGAGTCTGACGTTTCTGTTTATGATTTAAATGGATAGAATATTCGTTAAACATATTTAAATACGCACGAACATTCTTCCAGTCTTTTTCGCTTCGAGCCGCCTCCAGGATATTTCCAAATTGGCGCTCGGTACCGAGACGGTGCATAACATCGATATTATGCTCGATTCCAAAGAATACAAAGGACTTATTGATCTGGTCCTTATCCTGAAGAACGATATTTTTTGCAACTTCCGGCTCCGGCGGATTCCCGTCCAGATCCACGTCCACGCCAAGGGCACGCATATAGCGCTCAAACTCATATAATCTTGCATATACCACACGGTATCGGTTTTTCTTTACATCATCTACATTGTCCAGTTTCGACAAAATGACGTCAAAGGAATCTTTTAAACTGTAGATTTTTGTAATCTCTCTGCCCTGGGCATCGCGTTCCTGTTTTACACGGAAGTCCGCGTAAATGAGCACCAGGTTTTCAACCGAAATATTGTCCAATTCCAGGTCCCAGGTGGAATGGTTCGCTGCAATGTGACCGATTCCTTCCATGTGGAATGCATCAAACCACTGGGCTGTATAATAGTAATGAAGATACGGAACACGTTCGTTCGGCTTACATCCGAACTTTCCGAGATCATGACCGGCTGCTGCACCGGATGCCAGAGACAGGTCAATTGGAACACCTGCCTTATGAAGACCACGCGCAACAGTCATCGCAACATGATGAACGCCTGCAATATGACCAAGTGTTTCAAACGGAGTCGCCTCACGGTTCAGGCGCATCATTTCATAAATATACTGGTCACGGAATTCTCGAACGAAATGGTCATATTCTTCTGCGCGCTCACAATAAGAATATTCCTCTTTAGTCAGCAAAGCAAAATCATTAAACGGATCAAACGGAACTACTTTTCTCTCCTCATCAAACAGAAACTGCATCAGGCGCAGGAAAAACAGAGCACCTGCCGCATATGGCGCTGCTGCTCTTGTGTATTCCGGATCCGGATATAAAATATGTGTTACATATTTATACGTACAGGACATCCATCCCTCTTCCGGATCACTGCAAAGCTGACTAAGTTCCGATCGACACATATCTAAAATCTCTGCACATGTAAATCGTCCCTTTATTGGAAAAACCTGTTCGAAGGCCTTCTCCCATTTATCTCTTTCAAATATATCCTGCATCGTTCTCCGGCTGATACCGGCTGATTTTAAGAATTCACGATCAAATAATCTGGCGGACCACTCGGTTACCAGATTGCGGATCTGTCTGCTCGACATAGAATCACCCCGATTTTTAGTTAATTAGTATTAGTATAATGAAACGTCAACTTGATTTCAAGCTAAAATGCATTCTGCAGTCTCTATTTCGGTGTTTTTTTCATATTTTTGCATAATTATCATTGACATAAGCCTCTCTCTTTGATATTATAATAGTAACAATTATCATTATTGCTTGTTAAAATAAATAAAGGAGGGAATCAGGAATGAGAACTTTAAAGTACAGTCGACAGCGCGAATCCATTAAGAATTGCCTGATGAACCGTACTGATCATCCTACTGCCGATGCCCTTTATCTTTCCATTCGAGAAGAATTCCCGAATATAAGTCTGGGCACGGTATACCGAAACTTAAACCTTCTGGTTGAGTTAGGGGAGATTATGAAATTCACTTGCGGAGATGGTTCTGAACACTTTGATTACACGACAGATCAGCACTACCATTTCGTTTGCAAGACATGCGGTCAGATCATCGATCTTCCGGTCAGCATGGTACGCGACACCAGTGATTTCTTTACAGAGGAGATTCCGGGACATGTCGACACACACGCACTCTTCTTCTACGGAGAATGCAACCGCTGTCTGGAGCCGAAGTTAGAAAGTT
>JAZOVL010000031.1:0-1875 GCA_045658685.1 Pilosibacter sp. | reverse complement strand
GAATATCGTGTGAAAAATACCGGAGATGAAGTGCTTCCTTATTGTGTAGGTGCGCATACGGCGTTCAATTGTCCGATGAACGAAGGAGAAGCGTTCGAGGATTATATACTGGAGTTTGAAAAAGAAGAAGAGGCACCGACGATTCTTCTGTCAGAGCGTGGATTGTTCAGGAATGGTGATACAGAGCCGATGCTTTCCGGAACAATACTCCCACTTGAGCATAGTGTTTACGCCCGCCTGGACACAGTCGTATTCCGCGGCCTGAATTCTAATAAAGTAAGCTTAAAACATAAAGAGACCGGTCATGGTGTACAGATGGAATTTACGCAGTTCCCGATGATCGCATTTTGGACCAAAGGAGCAGAAAAAGCGCCGTATATCTGTCTGGAGCCTTGGCATGGTTGTGCAGGATATGAAAATGAAACAGGAAATATGTTAGATAAACCGCATGTGATCTGCTTACAGCCTGGTGAATCTAAAAGCTTGAAATATACTGTTGAAATTATCTAGTTTTTGTGCAGGAGGATAATACATGGGAATTTTTAAAGTTGGAGTCGGTGCATTTAAGAGTGTTCTGTCTGACCAGTGGCGAGAGTATTTTTATTGTCCGTCTATGCCTTCCGATGTACTTGCAACAAAGGGGGTAAAGCGAAAAACAAAGCTCAGTTTTAATAAAGGTAGTGACAATCTCATTTCAAATGGTTCTATCATTGCGGTAAACGAAGGACAGTGTATGATGATCGTAGATCAGGGGGCAATTGTAGAAGTTTGCGCGGAAGCTGGAGAGTTCGTTTACGATGCATCTTCTGAACCGTCTATTTTTACAGGCAATCTGAGTGATGAGATTGTAAAGTCTTTCGAACAGTTTATGAAACGTGTTTCCATGGGTGGAGATACCGGAAAAGATCAGAGAATCTACTATTTTAATACGAAGGAAATCCTGAGCAACAAATACGGTACTGCAAATCCGGTTCCGTTCCGTGTTGTAGATCAGAATATCGGTTTAGATGTGGATATTACCGTTCGCTGTCATGGTGAGTATGCATACCGTATCTTTGATCCGATCTTATTCTACAAAAATATTTGCGGCAATTTTGAAGGTGATTTCCGCAGGGAGAAAATCGACTCTCAGTTGAAGAGTGAAATGATGACTGCGCTTCAGCCTGCATTTGCAAAGATTTCTGCAATGGGTATCCGTTACAGTGCGCTTCCGGGTCATACGATCGAACTTGCTAATGCTCTCAATGAAGTACTTGCAGATAACTGGGCAGATCGTTATGGTATTGAGATCAGCTCCATTGGTGTGAACTCTGTGAAAGCACCGGAAGAAGATGAGCAGATGATCAAGGAACTCCAGAAGACAGCAGTTTTCCGCAATCCGGGAATGGCAGCTGCTCATATGACAACTGCTCAGGCAGAGGCGATGAAAGCAGCAGCTTCCAATACAAATGCCGGTCCGATGATGGCATTCGCAGGAATGAATATGGCGGCAAATGCAGGAGGAATTAATGCGAGCCAGTTATTCCAGATGGCAAATCAGCAACAGATGTATCAGCAGCCGGCTCCGCAGATACAGCCACAGCCGATAGCTGAATCGGCAGCAAAGACCGGATGGACATGTTCTTGTGGAACACAAAATAAAGGAAAATTCTGCATGGAATGTGGAAAGAAAAAACCAGCCGGAGCGTTGCTTTATAAATGTGACAAGTGCGGATGGGAGCCGGAAGATCCAAAGAATCCACCGAAATTCTGCCCTGAGTGCGGAGATCCGTTTAATGATGAGGATGCAAAAGCACAATAATTATTATGTCATAGAGGGAATATATGGTTATGGAATGCAGAAAATTATTGGAGATTTGCAAAGGTAGAAAGATT
>JAZOVL010000030.1:0-9483 GCA_045658685.1 Pilosibacter sp. | reverse complement strand
CGTTGACTTCAAGAGAAATTCCAAAGATGAAATCGCAGCAACAGTTATCGGTATCGAGTACGATCCGGACAGAAGCGCAAACATCGCACTGATCTGCTATGCAGATGGTGAGAAAGCATACATCCTCGCTCCGCAGGGCCTCACAGACGGCATGAAAGTTATGTCTGGTGAGATGGCAGAAGCAAAAGTAGGTAACTGCTTACCGCTCTCCAAGATTCCGGTAGGTGCGCAGGTACACAACATTGAGATGCAGCCGGGTAAAGGCGGTCAGTTAGCACGTTCCGCAGGTAACTCAGCTCAGTTAATGGCAAAAGAAGGCAAATACGCAACTCTTCGTTTACCGTCTGGTGAAATGAGAATGGTTCCGGTAGCATGCCGCGCAACAATCGGTGTTGTAGGTAACGCTGACCACAACCTTATCAAAGTTGGTAAAGCTGGTAGAAAACGTCACATGGGTATCCGTCCGACAGTTCGCGGTTCCGTAATGAACCCGAATGACCATCCGCACGGTGGTGGTGAAGGTAAGTGTGGTATCGGCCGTCCGGGTCCGAGCACACCGTGGGGCAAGCCGGCTCTTGGTCTTAAGACTAGAAAGAAAAACAAACAGTCCAACAAGTTAATCGTAAGAAGAAGAAACGGTTAATTATCAATTAGGAGGTAAAACGATGAGTCGTTCACTTAAAAAAGGCCCATTTGCTGATGCTAGCTTACTGAAGAAAGTAGACGCTATGAACGAAGCTGGACAGAAACAGGTTATCAAAACCTGGTCCCGCCGTTCTACAATCTTCCCGCAGATGGTAGGTCATACAATTGCAGTTCACGATGGCAGAAAACATGTGCCGGTATATGTAACAGAAGATATGGTAGGCCATAAGCTCGGTGAGTTCGTTGCAACAAGAACTTACAGAGGTCATGGTAAAGACGAGAAGAAGTCTGGACGTAGATAATAACACGCTTTGAAAGGAGGTTTTCGCAATGGCTAAAGGACATAGAAGTCAGATTAAGAGAGAGAGAAATGCTCAGAAGGATACAAGACCGTCTGCAAAGCTGTCTTATGCAAGAGTATCCGTTCAGAAGGCTTGCTTCGTATTAGATGCTATCAGAGGCAAAGATGTGCAGACTGCACTTGGTATTGTAACTTACAATCCTAGATATGCTTCTAGCTTAATTGAGAAATTATTAAAATCTGCAATCGCAAACGCAGAAAACAACAACGGTATGAATGTTGAGAACCTGTATGTAGCAGAGTGCTACGCTGATCAGGGCCCGACAATGAAGAGAGTAAAACCGAGAGCACAGGGTAGAGCTTACAGAATCGAGAAGAGAATGAGCCACATCACAGTAGTGCTTGATGAGAAATAATAGGAGGCAAGTATGGGACAGAAAGTTAATCCACACGGCATGAGAGTCGGCGTTATCAAAGACTGGAATTCCAGATGGTACGCTGAGGCTGATTTTGCTGACAACCTCGTAGAGGACAACAAGATCAGAACATACGTAAAGAAAAGATTATACAGCGCCGGTGTTTCCAAAATCGAAATCGAGCGCGCTTCTGATAGAGTAAAAGTTATCGTTCACACAGCTAAACCGGGTGTTGTTATCGGTAAGGGTGGCGCTGAAATTGAGAAATTAAAAGCAGAAATCCAGAAGATGACAGAGAAAAAGCTCTTTGTTGATATCAAAGAGATCAAGAGACCGGATCGTGAAGCTCAGCTTGTAGCAGAGTCCATCGCTCAGCAGCTTGAGAACCGTGTATCTTTCCGTCGTGCTATGAAGTCCACAATGTCCAGATCCATGAAGGCTGGCGTTATGGGTATCAAGACAGCAGTAAGCGGTCGTCTTGGCGGTGCTGATATTGCTCGTACAGAGTTCTACAGCGAAGGTACTATTCCGCTTCAGACATTAAGAGCAGATATTGACTATGGTTTCGCAGAGGCAGATACAACTTACGGCAAACTTGGCGTAAAAGTTTGGATCTACAAAGGCGAGGTTCTTCCGACAAGAGGAAACAAGGAGGGCGATAAATAATGTTAACGCCGGAGAGAGTAAAGCGCCGCAAACAGTTCCGTGGAACTATGGCAGGTAAAGCTTTAAGAGGAAATAAAATCTCCAACGGTGAGTTCGGTCTTGTAGCAGCTGAGCCGTGTTGGATCAGATCTAACCAGATCGAGGCAGCCCGTGTTGCTATGACTCGTTACATCAAACGTGGTGGTAAAGTTTGGATCAAAATCTTCCCGGATAAACCAGTAACAGCTAAACCGGCTGAGACACGTATGGGTTCCGGTAAAGGTGCTCTTGAGTACTGGGTAGCAGTAGTTAAACCGGGTCGCGTAATGTTCGAAATCGCTGGCGTTCCGGAGGAGACAGCAAGAGAGGCTCTTCGTCTCGCTATGCACAAGCTGCCGTGTAAGTGTAAGATTGTTTCTAAAGCAGATTTAGAAGGCGGTGATAACAGTGAAAACTAATAAATACGTAGAAGAATTAAAAGCAAAGACAGCTGCAGAGTTAAACGATGAATTAGTTGCAGCAAAAAAGGAACTCTTTAACCTGAGATTCCAGAACGCAACCAACCAGTTAGATAACACAAGCAGAATCAAAGAGGTTCGTAAGAACATTGCTAGAATTCAGACTGTTATCACAGAGAAGGCAAACTAGGTTGCTAACTAATATCAATATCATAACTTTGCGCCGATCTGCTTAGAGCAGAGTCCGGCCCATGTTATGACACACGCCGATGCGTGTGACGAATCGTAATTTGAAAGGAGATTATCCGTCGTGGAAAGAAATCTTAGAAAAACACGTGTGGGTAAAGTAGTTAGCAACAAGATGGACAAAACAATCGTAGTTGCTATCGAAAACCACGTAAAACATCCGTTAATCGGTAAGATTGTTAAGAACACATATAAATTAAAAGCTCATGATGAGAACAATGAGTGTGGTATCGGCGATACAGTTAAAGTGATGGAAACAAGACCGTTATCCAAGGATAAGAGATGGAGACTTGTTGAAATCATCGAGAAAGCAAGATAATCGATAGTTAATCGAGGAAGGAGTATCAGGCATGATTCAGCAGGAAACCAGATTAAAGGTTGCCGACAATACAGGTGCTAGAGAGCTTCTCTGCATCCGTGTAATGGGCGGCTCCACAAGAAGATATGCTAACATCGGCGATATCATCGTAGCTTCCGTTAAAGATGCAACACCAGGCGGGGTTGTTAAGAAGGGCGATGTAGTTAAGGCCGTTGTAGTTCGTACAGTAAAAGGCGCTCGTCGTAAAGACGGTTCTTATATTAAGTTTGATGAAAACGCAGCAGTTATCATTAAAGATGACAAGACTCCGAAGGGCACACGTATCTTCGGACCGGTAGCGAGAGAGCTTCGTGAGAAACAGTTCATGAAGATCGTTTCCCTTGCTCCGGAAGTATTATAAGGAGGGTGCCAGTTATGCAGAAAATCAAGAAAGACGATATGGTTATCGTTATCGCAGGTAAAGATAAAGACAAAACTGGTAAAGTTCTCAGCGTAAAAGAAGGCAAAGTTATCGTTGAAGGCGTTAACGTTGTTAAGAAGCACACAAAACCGAACCAGATGAACCAGAATGGCGGCATCGTAGAGAAAGAAGCTGCTATCGACGTTTCCAACGTAATGCTTCTCGTTGATGGAAAAGCTACAAGAGTTGGCTTCGAAGTTAAAGATGGCAAGAAGGTACGTGTTGCAAAAGCAACAGGTAAAGTTATCGACTAATTAGCAGAGAGGAGGAAAAAAAGTTGGCTAGATTAAAAGAAATGTACCAGAACGAGATCGTTGAAGCAATGATCAAAAAGTTTGGTTATAAGAATATCATGGAAGTGCCGAAGCTCGATAAGATCGTTATCAACATGGGCGTAGGCGAAGCTAAAGACAACGCGAAAGTCCTTGACTCTGCAGTTCGTGACCTTGAAATCATCACAGGTCAGAAAGCAGTTCTGACAAAGGCTAAAAAATCCGTTGCTAACTTCAAACTCAGAGAGGGTATGGCTATCGGCTGTAAAGTAACTCTCCGTGGTGAGAAGATGTACGAGTTTGCAGATCGTCTTATCAACCTTGCTCTTCCGCGTGTACGTGACTTCCGTGGTGTAAATGCTAACGCATTTGACGGCAGAGGTAACTACGCTCTCGGTATCAAAGAGCAGCTCATCTTCCCGGAGATCGAGTACGATAAAGTTGATAAAGTTAGAGGTATGGACATCATTTTTGTTACAACCGCTAAGACAGACGAAGAGGCACGTGAACTGTTAAGATTATTCAACATGCCGTTTGCAAAATAAGTAGGAGGATTTATCCATGGCTAAAACTTCAATGAAGATTAAACAGCAGCGTCCGGCAAAGTTCTCCACAAGAGAATACAACCGTTGCAGAATCTGTGGTCGTCCACATGCATATCTGAGAAAATACGGCATCTGCCGTATCTGCTTCCGTGAACTTGCTTACAAGGGCGAGATTCCGGGTGTTAAGAAGGCTAGCTGGTAAGCTGGAAATAAACTTGACCAAATGCTTGACGAGGTTCGTAAGAACCTCATCAAGTTAGATGGCAAGTCAGCTGTTCTCTGTTTTCCGCAGAGAACTGTACTGTGAAGCGCAGCAATGAGCTGCGAACCGACAGTGTAACAACCAACAATCCATAAGGAGGAAATTAAAAATGACAATGAGTGATCCGATTGCAGATATGCTTACCAGAATTCGTAATGCAAATACTGCTAAACATGATACAGTAGACGTTCCGGCTTCCAAGATGAAATTAGCTATCGCTAATATTCTTTTAGAGGAAGGTTACATCAAGAAATACGAAATCGTAGAAGATGGCGGTTTCCAGACAATCCGCATCTCCTTAAAATATAACAACAACAAGAGCGAGAGAATCATCTCCGGCATCAAGAAGATCTCCAAACCGGGTCTTCGTATCTACGCTGGTAAAGAAGATATGCCGAAAGTACTTGGCGGTCTCGGCATCGCTATCGTTTCCACAAACCAGGGCGTTATCACAGACAAGAAAGCTCGTGAGCTCGGTGTTGGCGGCGAAGTACTTGCATTCGTTTGGTAATCATTGTACTTATTTAAGTACTTGCAATTATTTGACGATTAGTATATAATATCCAAGGTTATGCTCACCCGTCGCCTGCAAAACCCAATAACATGGGAAGGGCGGCGTTTGGTGCGGCCTTTGTGCGTTTACAAAGGAGTATAACCCTTTGTAACTCGAAGGCAATAACATAGAAACTGAAAACAGGGAGTGTAAAAGCACTCTCCGAGAATCTAAGTAGGAGGTATTTGGCATGTCACGTATTGGTAGAATGCCGATCGCGATTCCGGCAGGCGTAACTGTTACAATCGCAGAGAATAACGTAGTATCCGTTAAAGGCCCGAAGGGCGAGCTGGTAAGAGAATTACCGGTTGAAATGGAAATCAAAGAAGAAGAAGGCAAGATCATCGTTACTAGACCGAACGACTTAAAGAGAATGAAATCTCTCCACGGTCTTACAAGAACTTTAATCGCTAACATGATCACAGGTGTTACAGCTGGTTATGAGAAGAAACTCGAGATCAACGGTGTTGGTTACAGAGCATCCAAAGCTGGCAAGAAGTTAACTCTCAACCTTGGTTACTCCCATCCGGTAGAGATGGAAGATCCGGAAGGTATCGAGACTGTTATGGAAGGTCAGAACATCATCTTCGTTAGAGGTATCGACAAAGAAAAAGTTGGTCAGTTCGCAGCTGAGATCAGAAGCAAGAGAGAGCCGGAGCCGTATAAGGGCAAAGGTATCAAATATGCTGATGAGGTTATCAGACGTAAAGTTGGTAAGACAGGTAAAAAGTAATTTAAGGAGAGTGTAAAAAATGGTTAGTAAGCAGTCTAGAAGCGAAATCCGCAGAAAAAAACACTATAGATTACGCAACCGCTTTGCTGGTACAGCAGAGAGACCGCGTTTAGCAGTGTTCAGAAGTAATAATCATATGTATGCTCAGATCATCGACGATTCCATCGGTCATACTTTAGTTGCAGCTTCCACTCTTGAGAAAGAGATCAAAGCTGAGTTAGAGAATACTGATACAGTTGATGCAGCTGCATACGTTGGAACTGTAATCGCAAAGAGAGCAATCGAAAAAGGCATCACAGCTGTAGTTTTCGATCGCGGCGGTTTCATCTATCAGGGTAAGATTCAGGCTTTAGCAGATGCAGCTCGTGAAGCTGGTCTGGAATTCTAGTAGAGAGGAGAAAACAGCATGAAACGTACAATCATTGATGCAAGTCAGTTTGAGTTAAATGACAGAGTAGTTGCCATCAAACGCGTATCCAAGACTGTAAAAGGTGGACGTACCATGAGATTTTCCGCTCTGGTAGTAGTAGGCGACGGTAATGGCCATGTAGGCGCTGGTCTCGGCAAAGCAGCTGAGGTTCCGGAAGCTATCCGTAAAGGTAAAGAGGCAGCTATCAAGAATATGGTAGCAATTCCGATGGATGAGAACAACAGTATCCCGCACGACTTCCTTGGTGAGTTCGGAAGCTCTTCCGTACTTCTCAAGAGAGCACCGGAAGGTACTGGTATCATCGCAGGCGGCCCGGTTCGTTCCGTTGTAGAGCTTGCTGGTATTAAGAATATCCGTACAAAATCTTTAGGCTCCAACAACAAGACAAACGTAGTTCTTGCAACAATCGAAGGTCTTAAGAACTTAAAGACACCGGAGCAGGTTGCTAAGAACCGTGGCAAATCTGTTGAAGAAGTTGTTTGCTAATTAGGAGGATATAAAAATGGCAGAGAAATTATTAATCACATTAGTAAAATCCCCGATTGGTGCTGTTCCGAAGCAGAGAGCAACTGTTGAAGCACTTGGCTTAAAGAAATTACACAAAACAGTTGAAATGCCGGATAACGGTGCTGTAAGAGGCATGATCCAGAGTGTAAGACACCTGGTTAAAGTTGAAGAAATCTAATAACTGATAGAAAGTAAGGAGGTGCAGAGATGAACTTATCCAATTTACATCCTGCTGAAGGTTCCAAGCATAGCGATAATTTCAGAAGAGGCCGCGGCCACGCTTCTGGTAATGGTAAGACAGCTGGTTATGGCCACAAGGGTCAGAAAGCACGTTCTGGTGCTACAAGACCGGGCTTTGAAGGTGGTCAGATGCCGTTATATAGACGTCTCCCGAAGAGAGGCTTCAAGAACATGAACCGTGTTGAAATGATCGGTGTTAATGTTTCCGCTCTTGAGAGATTCGAGAACGATTCCACAGTATGCATCAACTGCTTAGTTGAGGCTGGTATCGTTAAAAATGCGCAGGATACAGTTAAGATTCTTGGTAACGGTGAGTTAACAAAGAAACTTAACGTAAAGGCTAACGCATTCAGTGAGTCTGCAAAGGCTAAAATTGAAGCATTAGGCGGTACCTGCGAGGTGATCTAATATGTTAAAAGCTTTACAGAGAGCTTTAAAGGTTGAAGAAGTCCGTAAGAGACTTCTTTATACCTTTTTAATGCTCGTGTTAATTCGGTTTGGTTCAAACCTTCCGATTCCGGGCGTTGACTCAGCATATCTGGCAGGTTTTTTTGAGGCACTTGATGCTTCCGGTATGGGCTTTGTGAACGCTATTACAGGTGGTTCTTTCGCGTCCATGTCCCTGTTTGCACTGAGTGTAAGCCCGTATATCACATCCTCCATTATTATTCAGCTTCTTACAATTGCAATTCCGAAATTAGAGGAAATGCAGAAAGAGGGTGAAGATGGAAGAAAGAAGCTCAACGAGTACACCCGTTATTTAACTGTTGTTCTTGCAGTGATCGAATCTACTGCCATGTCCGTAGGTCTTGGTGGTCAGGGTCTGATCCTTCCGGAACACAGAAATTTCTGGGGCTACTTAACAGTAGTGGCTGCCATGACAGCCGGTACAGCGCTTCTGATGTGGATTGGAGAGAAGATTACTGAAAAAGGTCTTGGAAACGGTGTTTCCCTTATCATTATGCTGAATGTAGTTTCCGGTCTCCCGCAGGACTTCATGTCCCTGTATCAGAGATTTATGTCCGGAAAATCTGTTGCAGTAGCAGCAGTAGCAGCAATTATCATTGTTGCGATCATTACAGCAGTTGTAGTCTTTGTTCTCATCTTAAATGGTGCGGTACGCCGCATTCCGGTACAGTATAGTAAGAAAATGCAGGGTCGCAGAATGATCGGCGGTCAGTCCAGCCACATTCCGCTTAAAGTTAACACTGCTGGTGTTATCCCGGTAATCTTTGCATCTTCTATTATGTCTATGCCGTCAATGATCGCACAGTTCTTTACAATCGATTATTCTACAATCGGTGGTAAGATTATCATGGCGTTAAATTCAGGCAACTGGTTTAGACCGGAAGCTCCGCTCTACTCCGTTGGTCTGATCGTTTATATTGTATTAATCGTACTGTTCGCATATTTCTATACGTCCATTACGTTTAACCCGATGGAAGTTGCTAATAATATGAAGAAAGCAGGCGGATTCATTCCGGGCATCCGTCCGGGTAAGCCAACATCCGATTATCTTGATGATGTATTAAATTACATCGTATTTATCGGTGCTTGTGGTCTTATCGTTGTCTGCCTTGTACCGATCATTGCATCCGGTCTTTTCAACGTAGGAAGCCTTTCCTTCGGTGGAACATCCTTAATTATCGTAGCAGGCGTAGTCCTCGAGACAATTAAGCAGGTTGAATCCATGATGCTTGTAAGAAATTACAAGGGATTTTTAAATGACTAGTTAAGAAACGATGACAACAGTATCGTAATATATCCGAAACGGGCGGAATCTGATTTCGCCCGTTTTTTCGGATAACTGTGTCTTTTTGGCTCATGAAGCCCATGGAGGTTATCTCATGAAGATTATTATGTTAGGTGCACCAGGTGCCGGAAAAGGAACACAGGCGGAAATGATCACGGAAAAATATGGTCTTCCGCATATTTCTACAGGGGATATTTTTAGAGCAAACATCAAAGCAGGTACGGAATTGGGAAATAAAGCAAAAGCGTATATGGATAAGGGCCAGTTGGTTCCGGACTCATTAACGATCGATCTTGTTATGGATCGAATCAGTCAGCCGGATTGTGATGGGGGTTACATTCTGGACGGCTTCCCACGTACGATTCCGCAGGCCGTGAGCTTAACGAAAGCATTAAGAGACAGAGGGGAAACTCTGGATTATGCGATCAATGTTCATGTGCCGGATGAAAGGATTGTTTCTCGTATGTCTGGTAGAAGAGCATGTCCGGGCTGTGGTCAGACCTACCACATGGTTTTCGCTCCGCCGAAGACAGAAGGCATCTGTAATAAGTGTGGTTCTGAACTGTATTTAAGAGATGACGATAAGCCGGAGACGGTAAAGAAGCGTCTTGCAGTTTACCACAACCAGACACAGCCGCTGATCGCGTACTACGGCAAGCAGAGAATTTTACGCACAGTTGACGGTACGAAAGATATGG
>JAZOVL010000029.1:0-2510 GCA_045658685.1 Pilosibacter sp. | reverse complement strand
GCAAATGGTATCTGCGGAACAGAAAGAGTATGCAGAAGTGTTCGACTACTCTAAGATTGCTGAAAAGAGCGGTGTCATCACAGACTATTGGACGAACAATCTTTTGGATTTGATTTTGCGAAAGGATAATCTTAATGATGCCTATAAGCAGGTCAAGAGGAACAAAGGAAAAGGTGGAATTGACGGTATGCAGGTGGATGAACTTCTGCCCTTCCTGAAAGAAAACCAAGAAAAGTTAATCCAGAAGATAAGGTGTCATCCGTCAAATTATTTTATACTTGATTCATCACATTAAAACCGGTTGTTTTTAAGAAGAAAAGCAAAGTATGTCACATTGTTTGATGGTCTTTTTGCATAATCTTTTGTGCCAAAAGACCATCATGCAAAATAATTACAGGATGGTCTTAAGAGTATTAACAGAGTTCGCAGTCGCTGATTGCCTGCATAACGGTGTCTGCTGTTATGATATTTATATTAGAACTGTTGCCGACCAACAGACTTGCGTTGCAAAACTTGTTGATCATACGAGGGGTTCCATTTGCAGCATTGAGGATCGCTTCTAAAGCGTTATCGTCAAAAACAGTCTGAGTGCAGCCGGCTCCTTTTAGTTTGGATTCAATATAGGAACGGCCTTCAGATTTAGACATGCCTTCAATGTTGTAATTCATGACGATCCTCTGGCGGAGTGGTTCGTGGTTGCTCAGTCTCAGTATGTTGTTCAGTTGGGGAAGTCCTGCCAGGAGTATGATGACCCTGTCTTTGGAATCCATTTCGAAATTGAATAACATCTTTAGATCATTGAGAACAACATTACTTATGTAGTTCGCTTCGTCGATAATAATCACCGGAGTCTGACGTTTTTCTAATACAAGGCGGTTGATTTCATTCTGTATGATCTTGAAGTTATCCGTCTTGCGGAATGCAGGTTGTGCACCTAGTTCCTGTGCAAGATTCCTGTAGAAGTCGTTTACTGTAAGTGTGGAAAGACTGGAGTACACAACTTTATATAAAGAAGGATTGAGGCTGGAGGACCAGTTACGGATCACAGTGGTCTTTCCCCTGCCGGCACTGCCGGTGAGCAGGCCAAAGCCTTTGGTGGAAAGTAAGTAATTCAATCGGAACAGTGCTTCCTTATACTCCTGCGTTTCCACCAGTACTTCTTTTGAGTTTTTAATGAAAGGGTTAAATTCCAACCCGTAGCGAGCAGTATAATCCATGGTTATTCGTCTCCTTTGCAAAGTCTTGTTTTTTCTCTTTTAATAAATGCGTTGTCTATCTTGTTGAGGAGCCTGATAGGAGTAAGGGAACCATCAGATTCAACAACAAAGATATCCTTCATATCGGGTGAGTAACGCAGCCGGATACGCTGGCGTGCAAAACGACAGTCCGTTTCGTATTCCACCTGGTCAATGACGATGACATTGTCAGCAGAGACACGCCGTTCGATTTCCAGAAGAAAGTGCCTGTCCAGTTCATCCCTGGAAAGTCTCCGGAACTGTTCCGGTGCTGAAAAAAAGCGGTCCTGCGGAGACATTCCCTGCAGGGAAGAATGGGGAGACTGATTGTACTTCTGGATATAAGCATGGAGACTTCCGCGCAGCTCATCCAGAGAATGGAAGTCCCGCATATCAAGGGAAGCCATCCACTGATCTTTCAGCGTGCGGAACCACCGTTCGATCTTAGCTTTTCCGGTAGGGGAATAGGGCTGACAGTAACTGAGTGTGGTACCAATCCTGGCAGCCAGAAGCTGCATCTGTTTGTTTTTGTAACAGCGTCCATTATCGAAATTCAAAACTTTAGGTCTTCCATATTTGGATATGGCAGATTTGATGACTGTCAGGAGATTTACAAAGTTGTCGTTGTAAAAGACATCGATTCCTGTTATAAAGCGGCTGGCATCATCAATAAGCGCAATGATATAAACGCGGTGCCTATTTCCATCGGAATCGGTAAGCCGCGGACCAAAACAGGTATCACCACACCAGACTTCATTAATGTGAGGCCGTTCATACCGGCGCATATCCTTATTAGGGGACTGCCTGAGTTCCGTCTGCAGCTGTTTGATAAAACGGTAAACCGTAGCTTCGGAAACCTGGCCATTGATAATGGAACCATCATCATGAAGCTGCCGGTAAATGGATGCGGCAGACATACGGGGATAGTTGGTTTTGAAATAGCGGATACGCTCTTTCAGTTCATCATCCAGCTTTCTGCTGGTTCCGGCATCAGAACGGTGTTTGGGGACCAGGGAGTCGAAACCGTATCTGATGTAACTGTAATACCAGTTTTCGATCGTAGCCGGAGAAAAATGTCGTACAGAGCCGTCAGGAAAGGTAAAACCTTTCGAAGCGGCTTCCTCAAAATAGGCGTCTTTGGAAGGATATTTTTCATCCAGACCGGCGACCAGAGGAGCAATTGCAGCATAGCGGAGAAGAGCGATCTCCTGTTGTTTTGTTGAATTCATAATAAAAACCTCCCTAATAAATCAAGTCTTTTTTCCTTTAAAATCA
>JAZOVL010000028.1:0-13929 GCA_045658685.1 Pilosibacter sp. | reverse complement strand
ATGTTGTTAAAAGGATGAACATTACGAACATCGGGATGCCTACAAGACCTAAGGACTCGAGAGCGTCAGCACCAACGATCGCTAACATTGTTCCAAGTTTTGTCCAGTTGAAAAGGGACTGGAACTGACCTGCGAAGAATGTGAAGGATACGAAGGAAGCCATGCCTGCCATCTGTTTGTTCATAGCTTTTGTGATACCAGCTGTACCTTTGAAAGTACCGGAAGCAAGACCACAAGCAACACCACAACCTGCGAACAGGATGAAGAGGATCGGAATAAGACCGCTAAGGAACGGAGAACCGATGAATGCACCGCCCTCACCAGCTAACGGGCCTGTAAAGAAGCCTACTAACAGAAGGATGATGTAGATAAGAGCGAAGATACCAGCTGCACGAAGGCCTTTGGACTGCTCTGCGGAGTTCTTCTCGATCTTCTCACCTGCGGAACCTGTGTACTTACCGAAACGCGGCTCTACCATAAGAGTAACCACGCCGCCGATAACTACTGTACAGAAGAATGTGGAAGCGATCATGAAGAACCAGTTACATGTAACGTCAACCTGGAAGGAACCGTCCGGGATGAGTGTAAGGATAGCTGTGTTTGTGATACCCTGTAATAAGGAGTCAGTACCAGCGATCATAAGGTTCGCTGTGAAACCTGCGTTCGCACCAGCGTAACCACAGATCATACCAACAACCGGATGTCTGCCTGCTGCGAGGAAGAGGATACCAGCTACCGGCGGAACGATAACGTTTGCTGTATCGGAAGCGATGTTACCAACTGTACCGATGAAAGCGATAAGGAACGGAACGATTGCCGGCGGAACGTTGGAAAGGCCTGCTCTTAAAAGAGACATAACAAGGCCGGATTCCTCACAAAGACCGATACCGAGTGTCATTGTAATAACGAGACCTAACGGTGCGAAGCCAGTGAAGTTTGTTACCATGTTCTTAAGGAACCAGTGAAGACCCTCTACGGATAAGAAGTTCTGTGCCATAACTACTTCGCCGTTGGACGGGTTGATAACGCTTGCGCCTGTTGCGGATACTACAAAGCTGAGTACGCCTACTAATGCGAACAGGCCCATGAAGATGAATGGCGGAGACGGAAGTTTGTTACATACTTTCTCAATCACGTTAAGAAAAGCATCCATCGCCGACTTTTTCTGAGTTGTCTGATTGCTCATAAAAAAAGAACCCTCCTATTAAATTTTTGACGTAATGGTAAGAAAAAACTATCCCCCGATTTCTTTCCAATACGAGTACTGTAAAACGTCTGTTTTTGCTTAACATCGGCTTAGCGATAAAAAAACAAAAATAAACATTTAATAAACTGATTATATATTTTTTGTAAAGATTTGTCTAGCTCTTTTTGTGCTCTATATGGGGATTTTACGTAAAAATACAAAGAAAAAACATTCCGGCTCAGCGATAAACTGAACCGGAATGTCTATATTGACTTATTTATTAATTTACAAAATCTTTACACACTGACAATTAGATCAGAGCAGCGATTTCCGGCGGAAGGTACATGCCAACGCCCGGTCCGATCGGAAGGCCGATAGTATTGTAAATTACGTAGAAGATTGTCCAAACAATTAACATGATGATACAGCACGGTACAAGGTTGGAGAGGAGAGTACCGAACTCGATGTTCTTGTCGTATTTCTCCTGGCCGATACCAAGGATCATGATGAGGTAAGCGGACATCGGAGACATCGCGTTTGTACAGGAGTCGCCAAGACGGTATGTAAGCTGGATGAACGCCGGCTCATAACCAAGCATAACCATCATCGGAATGAAGATCGGAGCAAGGATTGTCCACTTCGCAGAAGAGGAACCCATGAGGAGGTTGATACATGCTACCATGAAGATGAAGAATACTAACATCGGCATGCCTGTGAAACCTGTCATCTCAAGGAAGTTAGCACCTGCGATGGAGAGAAGAGTACCCATCTGTGTCCAGTTGAAAAGGTTTACGAACTGGGAAGAGATAAATACTGTAACGATGAACGGAGCCATTGTCTTAACCTGAGTCTGCATGAGTTTGGAAATATCACGCTCAGTTTTGATAACACCAATCTTAATACCGTAAGCAAGACCTGTAACGAAGAACAGGAAGAATAAGATTACGATAATACCGCTTAAGAACGGAGAAGAAAGGATGGAACCATCTTCGTTTGTAAGGATTCTTGTTGCAAGACCAACACCGATCAGTGCTGCATATGCAAGCGCTGCAAGGCCGGAAGCCTTTAAAGCGGAAAGTTCTTTGTCGGACGGCTTGTCCATGGAGATAACTTCACCAGTTGCACCGGAACCCGGAACGTATTTGCCGAGACGCGGCTCAAGGATGAACTGATCACAAACAGCGATAACTGCGGAAAGCATAAATGTGGAAGCAATCATGAAGAACCAGTTACAAACTACTTCTACGTGATAAACGCCTTCGCCGAAGAAACCATCAAGAACTGTGTTTGTGATACCAGCGAGAAGACCGTCAGTACCAGCGATGATAAGGTTCGCAGAGAAACCACCCTGTGTACCAAGGAAACCACAAAGCATACCAGCGATCGGGTTTCTGTTAACGCCGATGAAAGCAAGACCTGCAAGCGGCGGGATAATAACTGCACAAGAGTCAGAGAAAAGGTTACCACAGATACCGATTAACGCACAACCGAACGGAACGAGTGCGGACGGAACCTTCGCCATAGCTACACGGAGAAGTGTGTTAACCATACCGGTCTGCTCAAGCATACCGATACCGATTGTCATAACAAGTACGAGACCAAACGGTGCATAACCTGTCATGTTAGTAACCATGCCCTTAACGAGCCATACGATACCGTCACGAGAGAAGAAGTTGTTTACTGTTACTACTGCGCCAGTTGTCGGGTGAATACCCTCAACGCCCATAACGCTTAATAAGCAGGATAATACTGCTGTCACTGCGAATAAGATAACGAAGATCATAAACGGTGACGGAAGTTTGTTTGCTGCTTTTTCAATAGCATTACAAAAGCTATCGATAAAAGATTTCTTTTTTGCTGTGTTCTCATTTGCCATAAAATAAATCCCCCGATTTTCTTATGTTTCTTAAAAGGTTTACAGTTACAGTTTTTTGCTATCCAGTCTAGAAACCAACCCCTCCTTCATTGTGGCATTTTGCACAAATAAGCTAGTATTATGATACCAAAATAAGGCATAATTGGCAACTGAAATATTAATTTTTTGTAAAAATTATAAAAAATAATATACAGAAAACGTCCAAAAGGAGTGAAAATAAATAAATAAAGCGCAAAATAAATAATTTACGCGCTAAGAACTTTACACAGGAACGCTTCTGAAGGCTGCATATCACAAAACAGTGGCAGGAGGAGATGGGAGATGAGATGTCTTAAGCTTGCGTTTATAGTCGTTTTATGTTAAAATAAAAAATGATATTTTATGACCTCGGGGAGGATTGGCTTACAATGAACAAAAAAAGCGAGACAGCTTTAGAGTGGTTTTTCTACGGTGAAGAATTTGAACTCTGGAAGCTGCACACAAAAGAAGATTACATCTTTTTCTTTGGATTCCTGGCATTGGCGATCTTTGTGATGTGGGTTGTTATCCGTGTCTACAATGCGCATAGAAATCAGGAGAAGGCAAAAGAGAGAGTATTCAGACGTCTTGGCAGACTTGCAAAAAATCCGCACAATTTATTTAAAGAAGTGACATTAAAACTTCCGGAAGGCGAGCAGAAGTTCGATGGAGTTCTGATGGACAAGAGCGGTATCTATTTGGTGAAAGTGTTCGGCTGGGGCTTAAAGGTATTCGGTATTCCGGATGGCGATACATGGAGACTGGAAGATCGTGAACGTAAGGAAGAGGTTGAAAACCCGCTGATCGAGCTGAGAAAAGGTGCAGCAGGTATTCAGAAGATCCTGGAAGACAAAGGAATCAAGCGTCTTAAGGTTCAGCCTCTTGTGGTGTTTGCAGATAACTTCTCTACACCGGAGTTATATCTCGGCTATGGTTCCAACTCCACTACATATCAGGAGCTGAAGACATGGTACCAGAAGCAGTCTGCAGTAAAAGATGTTCAGTATGATTTTGAACGTGTTTCTTCTATTATTAAGAATGAAGTGATCAAATAAACAATAAGTCAGGTAATTATGCGACTGTGAGGGGAAATTCACAGTTGTGCAATATAATTAATTACATTTATCATTTAGGAGGGGTTTACAATGATTAATGAAAAGAGACTTCTGGACACATTCCTTGAGTATGTACAGATCGACAGTGAAACAAAGAATGAGAAAAATATGTGCGACAGAATGGTAGCAGACCTTCAGGCACTTGGTTTCGAAGTTCAGACTGACAAAGCTGGTGAAGGCTTTGGCTCCAACGGTTACAATGTTCATGCGTATATGCCGGGTGAGCTTGGCGGCGAGCCGACAATCTTCTCTGCACACCTTGACACAGTAAAACCGGGCAACGGTATCAAACCGATCATCACAGACGGCGTTGTTCACACAGACGGTTCCACAATCCTTGCAGGCGATGACAAGTGCGGCGTAGCTGCTATTATGGAAGCAGTTAAAGTGATCAAAGAAAACAACATTCCGTGCAGAAATACTGAGATCCTCTTCTCCATCGGCGAAGAAGGCGGTATGAACGGTATCAAGAACATGGACTGGTCCATGATCAAAGGTAAAGAAGCAATCGTTCTTGACTCCAGCGGAGACGTAGGTAAAGTTATCACATGCGGCCCGGGCCAGATCAAGATCATCGCTACTATCAACGGTAAGACATCCCACGCTGGACTTGCACCGGAGAACGGTATTTCTGCTATCCAGGTAGCTGCGAAGGGTATTGCTAACATGAACCTTCTCAGAATCGACGAAGAGACAACATGTAATATCGGTACATTAAAGGCTGAGTACGCTACAAACATCGTTCCGGATAAGTGCGAATTCATTGCTGAAGTTCGTTCCCGTAACCTTGACAAGTTAAATGCTCAGGCAGCTCACATCAAAGATTGCTTACAGGCAGCTTGTGATGAGATGGGTGCAACACTTGATTGTCAGCTCCTTACTAACTACGTAAGCTTCAACGTTCCGGAAGAGGATGACCTTGTTCAGAGAATCAAATCCTCCTGCGACAGACTTGGCTATAGCTTCTATACAGCTAAGGGCGGCGGCGGATCCGACCTCAACGTAATGGCTCTTAAGGGTGTTAAGGGTGTTGTTCTCGGCGTTGGTATGACAAAAGTACATACAACAGAAGAGTGCATCAAGATCGAAGATTTAAACAAGACAGCAAAACTTTGCCTTGATTTAATGACAAATAACTAATTGATATATTGGTGAGATAAGAGAACCGCTCCGGATTAGCCGGGGCGGTTTTTTGATCACGGGAAATCGAATGGTTAAAAAATGTATGTTTTTCCACAAAATACTTGAGAAATGTGACAGAAATCCGTTAAGAAACGATTGTCGGAACTCATTTCTTGGTGTATAATTGACTGAAAAATGCAAAGGAGCTGATAACTCTGAAGGAACTGAGTTTGCTTGTGTGGCTGACCCAGCTTGGCCTTTCGGTGGCGTTTCCGCTGATCGGTTTTATTTGGGGGTCGATCTGGATCAGACAGACATTGGATCTTGGAATCTGGGTTATATTCGTTGGGATTTTTATTGGCATGTATTGTGCGATTTATGGATTTGTACAGAGTATGAAAATCCTCAGTGAGATGCACAATAGGAATAAGAAGAAAGGCGATCCGTCTGTATTTTTTAATGATCATAACTGATACCGGAGGGAATTTATGACTGTTCGTAAATTTATTCTCAAGGAAACCAGGATCATTGCGATCGGAGAGTGTATCGGAGTGGCTGCGATGTGGGGGATTTATGCTCTGCTCGGCCGTTTCGATCGGACAGTGCTGCTCGGCGGTATCGTGGGAGCAGTTATTTCTGTTTTGAATTTCTTTTTCATGGCATTGTCGGCTGATATGGCAGCAGACAGAGCGATGAATCAGGATGTGAAAAGCGGTAAAAAGATGGTTCAGAGCTTTATGATGACTCGAATGCTGGCGATCTTCGTTATTTTGATCGCATTTGCCAAGAGCGGGCTTTGTGATCCTCTTTCGATGGTCATTCCGTTTGTAATGGTTCGCCCTACCATTACGGTAGCTGAATTTTTTAGAAAGGCAGGTGATTAAGAAAGCATGAACATAAGTGTTGATGGTGCATTTGTCTATTTTACAATCCCGATCTTTGGTGGAATTCCGATCACACAGACTGCAGTGTCTTCGTGGATCGTCACGATTCTCCTGATCACAGCTTGTATCAAGCTGGGTAAGAATCTGCAGAAGCGGCCGACAGGTGTTCAGGTGCTTGTCGAGAAGGGTGTCAGCCTGATCTATGATCTGACGATCAGTGCGATGGGCGCACACAATGCTGACTGGGCGCCGCTGATGGGAACGATCTTCCTTTGCAGTGCGGGCGGCAGTTTGATCGGTCTGACAGGCTTTTTGCGTTCTGCAACTGCGGATCTGAGCTGTACACTTGTATGGGCATTGATGGTATCTGTAATCATCTGGTACAACAACATTAAGAACAATGGTGTAGTTGGCTGGCTGAAAGGTTTTGCGGAACCGATCGCGGTCATGACACCGATGAACGTGATCAGTGAAATTGCTCAGCCGATTTCTATGGCGTTCCGTCATTTTGGTAATATCGCGGGCGGCGGTGTTATCAACTCTATCATTTACACTGCTTTCAGTATGTTGTCTTCACTGGTTCTTGGGTTGATCGCGTCCCAGGGATGGCTTGTAGGCGGAATTCTGATGGCTGTAGGTGCAGCGCTCTGGATCGTAAAACGAGACAAATTAATGTTTAAGATCTTTGGAGCTGTCAGCTTTGTGCTTGGTCTGTTTGGTATTCTTCAGGCAATGGGAATTTTATCCGGTATTCCGATTCTTTCCTTCGGTATTCCGGCTGTACTTTCCTGTTACTTTGATATTTTCTCCGGATTTGTTCAGGCACTGGTATTTACTTTATTATCCATGGTTTACATCTCCGGTTCTCTTCCGGGACCGAGTGATGAAGTGGAAGCTTAGTTTTGTTAAGTTTTAAAATTTTTATAATTTATTTTAGGAGGAAATAGTTATGGAATTAGCAGCAGCTATTGCAATCGCAGGTAAAGCAATTGGTGCAGGTTTATGTATGGGTATCGGTGCTATCGGACCTGGTGTTGGTGAGGGTACTGCAGTAGGACACGCACTCGATGGTATGGCACGTCAGCCGGAAGTAGCAGATAATCTTCGTATCAACATGATCCTTGGTTGTGCGATTGCGGAGACAACTGGTATCTACTCCCTGTTAATCGCATTCCTGATTCTGTTCGTTCTGTAATCAGCGCTTTTTTCCGTATCCCACAGAGAGGAGTGAAACAAAGTGTTTGAGAGTTTTATTGGGATTAATTTCTGGACTGCATTTTTTGTATTGATGAACACACTGGCTATTTTCTTTGTCGCGAAGAAATTTTTATTTGTGCCGGTGAAGAATATGATCGACAGCCGCCAGAAAGAGATCGATGCCATGTATGATGCGGCCGGTGCGGCGAAGGAAAGCGCACAGGCACTCGAGAACGAGTATAAAGAGAAACTGGCTCAGGCACAGCAGACAAGCGACCGCATGGTGAAAGAAGCTGTAGCAAGAGGCCAGAACCGTCAGGATGAGATTATCAGCCAGGCAAATGCTGAGGCGAGAGCTATCCTTGATAAGGCAGCAGCTGATATCGCTCAGGAAAAGAAGAAAGCACTCAACGATGCCAAGAACGAGATTTCTGAAATGGCTATGGCTATTGCAGAGAAGGTTGTCGGCCGTGAGTTAAATGACGTGGACCAGGCGAAGCTGGTAGATGAATTCATTAATGAATTGGGGGACTAATCAATGACCCAAGTCGGAAATGTTTACGGACAGGCACTGTACTCCCTTGCAAAAGATGAGGGACTGGACAGTGTGGTCTTAGAAGAATTAAAAGTTCTGAAGGAGAGTTTTTCCGAGGAACCGGAGTTTCTGCGTCTGCTTGCAGCGGCGAGTCTTACAAAAGATGAGCGTTGTAAGATCGTGGATGACAGTCTCCGTGGAAAAGTGCAGCCGTATGTATTGAATTTCTTGAAGATTCTTACAGAAAAGGGTTATGCACGTCAGTTTTTTGATTGCTGTGAGATGTATGAGTCTCAGTACAATGAGGATCATGGTATTCTTCCGGTTAAGGCAGTGACAGCAATTCCGCTCTCCAAGGAGCAGACTGAAAAGCTGACAAAGAAATTATCCGGTATTACGGGTAAGACAGTCATGATTGTTAATCAGGTAGATGCTGATTGTATTGGCGGTGTGCGTCTGGACTTTGATGGAAAACGCCTGGACGATACGGTAGCACACCGGCTGGAAGCCATTGGCGGCCTGCTGAAAAATACCGTACTATAAGCTAGAAAGCAGGGACAGTAAATGGAATTAAGATCTGAAGAAATTACGAAAATTATACGCAGTCAGATCAAGAACTACGAAAATAAGATCGAGACAAGCGAAACAGGTATCGTTATCCTCGTAGGTGACGGTATCGCAAGAGTTTCCGGTCTTGACAAGTGCGTAGCCGGCGAGCTTGTGGAATTCCCGAACGGCTCCTACGGTCTTGCACAGAACCTGGAAGAAAATACAGTTTCTATCGTAGTTTTAGGTACTGACAATGGTATCAAAGAAGGCGATACAGTAAAACGTACCGGTCGCGTGGTATCCGTACCGGTAGGCGAGAAACTGATCGGCCGTGTAGTAGATGCTCTTGGTGAGCCGATCGATGGCAAGGGTGTGATCGAATCCGAAGGGTTCCGTCCGATCGAGATGCCGGCTCCGGGTATCATTGACAGAGAACCGGTAAATGTACCGTTACAGACAGGTATCAAGGCCATCGACTCTATGATTCCGATCGGCCGTGGTCAGCGTGAGCTTATCATCGGTGACCGTCAGACCGGTAAAACAACCATCGCAACAGACACAATCATCAACCAGAAGGGCAAAGACGTAATCTGTATTTACGTTGCCATCGGTCAGAAACGTTCCACTGTTGCAGGTATCGTAGAAAACCTTACAAATGCGGGCGCTATGGATTACACAATCGTTGTATCCGCGACAGCTTCCGAGCTTGCTCCGATGCAGTACATTGCTCCGTACACAGGCTGTACAATGGGTGAGCACTTCATGCACCAGGGTAAAGATGTTCTGGTTATTTACGATGATTTAAGTAAACATGCGGTTGCATATCGTGCAATCTCCCTTCTGATCCGCCGTCCGCCGGGACGTGAGGCTTATCCGGGTGATGTATTCTATCTTCACTCCAGACTCTTAGAGCGTGCAGCTCAGCTGTCCGCAGAAAAGGGTGGCGGAAGCCTTACAGCTCTCCCGATTATCGAGACACAGGCCGGAGACGTATCTGCGTACATTCCGACCAACGTTATCTCTATTACAGATGGTCAGATCTTCCTTGAGTCTGAACTTTTCAACTCCGGTATTATGCCGGCGGTTAACCCGGGTATCTCCGTATCCCGAGTTGGTGGTGCAGCTCAGATCAAGGCGATGAAGAAGGTATCCGGTTCTTTAAAACTTCTGTATTCCCAGTACAGAGAGCTTCAGAGCTTCGCACAGTTCGGTTCCGACCTGGATGCGGATACAAAGGCTCGTCTTGCTCTTGGTGAGAGAATCGTTGCGGTTTTAAAACAGAAGAACAATGCACCGGTAGAGGTAGCTCATCAGGTTTGCATTTTCTATGCAGTTACAAATGGCTACCTGAACAAGCTCGGTGTAGACCAGATTCCGGAGTTCGAGCTTCGTCTTCGTGAGTTTATGGACAACAACGGTGCAGATGCACTGGCTGAGATCCGTACAACAGGTAAGATGGAAAAGGCTTCTGAGGAAATCTTAAAGAATGCACTGAATGAAGTATTAAAAGAATTCGTGACAGAGTAAGGGAGGAGGAGCAGTATGGCTGGTGTTTCCACTAAGGAAATCAAAAACCGAATCCGGAGCATGGAAAGCACAAGGCAGATTACCAAGGCGATGCAGATGGTAGCGGCTTCCAAGCTGCGCCGTGCCCAGGCTCAGGTAACTTCCTCTCGTCCTTATTTTGAAATCTTATATGCAGCGATTCATGAGATCGCAGAGTCCAACAGTGACCTTTCTTCCCCATATCTTGTAGAGAGAGGCGGAAAGAAAACGGCACACATCGTAATCTCCGGTGACCGTGGTCTTGCGGGCGGCTACAACAGTAATGTGCTGAAACTGGCTGTTTCCAAGATGGCGGATCAGGAGGCGTGTGTTCTTCCGATTGGTAAGAAGACCGTGGATTATTTTAAATCCAAAGAAGTTCCGATGCTGACTGCAACTTATGCAGATGCAGAGGAGATGTCACTGGGCGACTGCTTTACGGTAGCAAAGGACCTGTGTAAACGTTATTTAAACGGTGAGTTTGATCGTGTTTACGTGACATACACACGTTTTGTATCTGTTTTATCACAGAATCCGGAAAGCTTACAGCTTCTGCCGCTTGTACGTCGTGATGATATCCCGGAGGATACAAGAAAATCCGATATTATGTACGAGCCGAGCTGTGAGGAAGTATTTGACACAATTATCCCGGAATATCTGGGAGGCGTTCTGTATGGTGCACTTTGCGAGTGCCGTGCTTCAGAACAGGCAGCAAGACAGTCTGCAATGGACTCTGCGACTCAGAATGCGGATGATATGATCGCTGATCTGAGCCTGAAGTTCAACCGTGCACGTCAGGCTGCGATTACTCAGGAAATTACAGAGATTGTTGCGGGTCAGTAGTGAGTGACCGAACAATTAAGTTTAAGGAGAGTTGACCCCAATGGCGAATAATATGGGAACAGTTATTCAGGTCGTAGGACCTGTTTTAGACATCCGTTTCTCCGATGGATGTTTGCCGGATCTTCTGACAGCGATTGAAGTACCGAACGGTGATCAGGTCGTTATCGCAGAAGTTGCGCAGCATATCGGTGACAACGTGGTTCGCTGTATCGCAATGAGTTCTACTGATGGTTTAAGCCGTGGTATTCCGGCGATTGACACAGGCAGAGCGATCAGCGTTCCGGTAGGCGAAGAGTGCCTGGGTCGTGTATTTAACCTTCTTGGCCAGACAATCGATGGCAAAGAGCAGGTAAATGCCGAGACAGAGAGATGGCCGATCCATCGTCCGGCACCGTCCTACGAAGAGCAGGAATCTGCTACAGAAATCCTTGAAACCGGTATTAAAGTCGTTGACCTTATCTGCCCGTATGCAAAGGGTGGTAAGATCGGTCTGTTCGGCGGTGCCGGCGTAGGTAAGACAGTATTGATCATGGAGCTTATCAATAACGTTGCGAAAGCACATGGTGGTATTTCCGTATTTACAGGTGTAGGTGAGCGTACTCGTGAGGGTAACGACCTTTACCGTGAGATGCAGGAATCCGGCGTTATCAACAAGACAGCCATGGTTTACGGTCAGATGAACGAGCCGCCGGGAGCACGTATGAGAGTAGGTCTTTCCGGTCTTACAATGGCGGAGTATTTCCGTGATGTGAAACATCAGGACGTACTTCTGTTCATCGACAATATTTTCCGTTTCACACAGGCTGGTTCTGAGGTATCCGCGCTTCTCGGCCGTATGCCGTCTGCGGTAGGTTACCAGCCGACACTTGCAACAGAGATGGGCGCTCTTCAGGAGCGTACCACATCCACAAAGAATGGTTCCATCACATCCGTTCAGGCTGTATATGTACCGGCCGATGACTATACTGATCCGGCTCCGGCTACAACATTCGCACACCTTGATGCGACAACAGCCCTGGACCGTGGTATCGCATCCCTCGGTATTTACCCGGCGGTTGATCCGCTCAGCTCCACTTCCCGTATTCTTTCTCCGGAAGTTGTAGGTAAGGATCACTACGAGACAGCTCGTGGCGTTCAGCAGATCTTACAGCGTTACAAAGAACTTCAGGATATCATCGCCATCATGGGTATGGACGAGTTATCCGAGGAAGATAAGCTGACAGTAAACCGTGCTCGTAAAGTACAGCGTTTCCTGTCCCAGCCGTTCGCAGTTGCTGAGCAGTTCACAGGTTACGAAGGTAAGTATGTTCCGTTAAAAGAGACCATCCGTGGTTTCCGTGAGATCATCGAAGGTAAGCATGACGAGATTCCGGAGTCCTACTTCTTATTTACAGGTACCATTGACGAAGTGGTAGAAAAATGGAAGGGTGAGAAATAATGACAGGTTTTCCTTTGAAAATCGTTACACCGGACGGACTGGAGTTTGACGGGATGGCAGAATCTCTGACTGTACGTACTGTGACCGGAGATATGGGAATTATGGCCAAACACGCAGATTGTGTGGCTCCGCTTGGAATGGGCGAAGCAACCGTTGTGATCGATGGCCAGCGCAGACGCGCAGCTTGTATCGGCGGCATGGTATCTGTGATCAATGGCGTAGTGAATCTTGTTCCGACTACTTTCGAGTGGGCAGATGAGATTGATGTGGCTCGTGCAGAGGCATCTGAAAAGAGAGCCCAGGCCGTGCTTGCCAATAAGAACGCAACAGATACGGAGATCAAACTTGCAAAAGCAAGACTGAAACGAGCTTTAGTTCGTAAGAATGTTCGAAGATAAGAATCAAAAGGCAAAAAGAACCCCTGATCACGAGGATCAGGGGTTCTTTTTCACAAATACTAAAAGGGGGATGTAAGGGTTCTATGTGCAGCTAGACTACACTGTATGTAAACTCCGGTTGCCCGGAATAGTTGTTGGTCGAGCCCGACTGCCATCGCCCAGCGCTTAGGCCGCTGTCGGTCTCATTTATCTTACATTGATAGTATAGCGGATAAATGTGACAAAAATATGGAAAATGTCTAAAAGAAAAATAAAATTTCGAAAAAATTTAGAACGAAAAGGGAAGAAAAAGAACAAAATTCTTAAGAGAGTGTTATAATCAAAGAACGGACAGGCTTTTGGGAGAAAAGGAGAATCATAGTATGAGATATGGAATTGGTATTGATATCGGCGGAACCAAATGTTCCGTAGTCAGCGCGGATCCATCTTGTGTGACGCTGGATCCGAAAAACGACTTTCTGACCAAACGTGTATTTGAAACAGATGTATTTGATTCTGATAAGATGATAGAACTGTTCTGTGAGTGTATCGATGAGATTTTAGCAGCCCATGCAGAGACAGAAGATGAGTTGATCGGAATTGGTATCAGTTGTGGCGGTCCGCTTGATTCGAAGCGAGGGATCATTCAATGCCCTCCTAATCTTCCGGGATGGGACGATGTACATATCTGCGATATTTTGAAAGAAAAATACGGCTGTAAAGTGATTCTGGAAAATGATGCCAATGCCTGTGGCGTGGCAGAATGGAGATTTGGAGCTGCAAAAGGATATAAAAATGTGATATTCCTCACATTTGGAACGGGTCTTGGCGCCGGATTGATCCTGGATGGCAAATTGTACAGCGGAACCAATGATATGGCAGGAGAGGTCGGACATGTGAGATTGTCTGATTATGGCCCGGTGGGCTACGGAAAAGCCGGCTCCTGGGAAGGATTTTGCAGTGGGGGCGGAATTGCCCAGCTTGCCAAAATGAAACTGACAGAAGCACTTCAGCAGAATGTGCTTCCGGACTGGTGTCCGACGGCAGCGGACATTGAGGCGGTAACTGCGAAAACAGTGGCACTTGCAGCTCAGGGCGGTGATGATCTCGCGCAGGAAATCTATCGGGAGAGTGGTCGCGCTCTTGGCCGTGGACTTTCCATTTTGATTGACATTTTAAATCCGGAGATCATCGTGATCGGAAGCATTTATCAGCGTGCAGAGCACTTGCTTGCCCCGTATGCG
>JAZOVL010000027.1:0-3637 GCA_045658685.1 Pilosibacter sp. | reverse complement strand
AACTTCCGACAAGATTCCACTGTGACTGTACAAAAGATCGCGTGGAAAAGGCACTGATTAGTGTAGGAAGAAAAGAACTTCAGGAAATGATCGAGGAAGGCAAGACAGTTGAATGCGGCTGTCAGTTCTGTAATAAAGTGTACACATTTGAGGTGGAAGAATTAAAGGATATGCTTGAAAAAGCAACCAGACCATAATTCAATCCGTAACAAAAATGGGCTGTTGCGAACCCCATCGTCTCGCAACAGCCTATTTTTGTAATCCCGTTTGCTGCACTATATTTATACTAACTCTGATGTTACTTGTTTAGATAAATGGTACAAGGAAGAACGGCAGATTATAATTTGGTTACGTTTACTGCCTGCGGTCCTTTTGCTCCTTCGATCACGTCGAATTCAACTTCTGCACCTTCGTCCAGAGTTTTGAAGCCTTCCATGTTAAGACCGGAGTAATGAACGAATACATCGTTTCCAGCTGCGTCGCAGATGAAACCGTAACCTTTCTGGTTATTGAACCACTTAACTGTACCTTTCATTTTTGATACCTCCGAATAAAAAACATGCTATAGTATTTACTATAGCTTGCATTTAAGATACCATATTTTGGAGGCAATGTCAAATCGAATCGCGTGAAAGATTTCGCGATGTATTTGAAAAACAAAAGGAAATGATTTGCAATGAGGAACTATACAATGAATTTTCAAACAAATAAGAGAAACAATGCTTGTAAACACTTTATTACAATTACTCACCATAAGTGGGTGGTGATGAAGGGCTGTTTCCGTGTCGGTCTTTATAAACAGGGATTGCTCCATGACCTTTCGAAGTATACCTGGGAAGAATTTAAGACCGGAGTTGAATATTATCAGGGAAACAGAAGTCCCAATGCGGCGGAAAAAGAGGAAAAGGGATATTCGGCTGCATGGCTGCATCACAAAGGCAGAAACAAGCATCATTTTGAATATTGGATAGACGTTGCTGCAAAAGAGCAGAATTGGAAAGTGGTCGGTGTGAAGATGCCGATTAATTATCTGGTGGAGATGGTCATGGATCGTATTGCTGCCTGCAAGATCTATCAGGGTAAAAATTATACAGATGATATGCCCTATGCGTATTTTGCACGCAGCAAAGAATATATAACCATGCATCCAGAAACAAAAGCAATGCTCGATAAGATCTTGGTTATGTTAAAGGAAAAGGGCGAAAAAAAGACTTTCTCATATATCCGGAAGCTCTTAAAGCAGGGAACTTATTAATAAAGGAAAAAGAATCCGCCCGTGCGGTCAGTTTTGCTGACTGATCATCGGGCGGTAAAAACATCTTTTAGAAGTTTGCGGACATAACGGCTTAATGTTGTTGAATCGGAAAAACAATCTGGACAGAATTCAAAGAAACAGGTTTTATCTTTGCAGGAGTTTTTAAAATCCGGTGTCCAAAACGGTTCCGGCTGAGGAAGGAAGATGCCGGATTTTTTTGTGTAACAGGTTTCTTTCGTTGCCTTTACTTTGGCATCCCGGTCTACATATTCGCCAACACTTTTGTGAATGGCGGTGTCTTCGTAGATCAGATAATAGTAATCTTTGTAGTTCGGATAGTAATATTTCAGGGTTCCTTCATAGAGACGAATGGAAAGAGCGAGCCGGTTCTTGTCTGCTTTTAACGTGTAGGAAGGAACTGATGCTCCGATGGATACCGGAAGGCACGTGGATTCTTCACAGCTAAGAGTAAGAAGCAGTCTTGGTGATTCACCGTCTGTTTGTTTCATTTCCATAAGAAGAAAGTCCTGATTGAAAAAGTCCGGATAATGGAGAATCGGAAGAAGTTTTGGCATCCCCTTTAAATCATCTTCATTGTGAAGCAGGAGATGTTTTAAGAGATACGGGTCCTTGGTCTGTAAGTATTCTGCATAGATTTCAATCAACTGTCCGCCAGTGTATTTGTCGTCCCGGCTGATGCCAAGGAAAACTTCAATGGATTTCTGTTTCAGATTTTCCAGACCGAGGTGTTTTTTATATGGTTTGATTCGCTTGTAAATGTCTATACTTTTCAGATGGTCAAAAGTGTAAGGCAGTTTTAAAGCGTGACATCGTTTTTCAATGAAAGGGATATCGAAAGTATCGCCATTAAAATGAACCAGTGTCCGGTAATCTTTTGCAAAGCTGAAGAAGCTGTCAATGACTTCTGTTTCAGCGGATTTGCTGTCAGCAAACCACTGGATAAAACGGGCTGATGTCTCTGTGAAATAGACGCATCCGATCAAATATACCTGATTGTAGTCTCCGGAAAACCCGGTGGTCTCAATATCAAAAAACAAAAGTTCTTTCCGGTTTCCAAGATTAGAAAGCGGATAGGCTTCTTCAAATAGAAATTCTTTATCGATGGTGATCATACAAACTCCCTAATGTCTAGATTCTATGATAGTATAAGGGGTTTTTGGAAAGAAGTCAATCAAACAGAAAATTTGTTCGATTCTTTTTGTGCGATGACTTGCAAAGATTTGGGGGCTATGGTATGATTCTCATAGTGGTCATTTTATGGCTGGATGAGAGTATGACGGAGGAAGAATGCGTGATTTCATATGTAAAGGGGTCCCTGGCAGAGAAATTTGAAGATTCAGTCGTGGTAGAAGCCGGTGGGATCGGATACAGGATTTTTGTACCGACTTCGGTCTTGGAGCATTTGCCAAAGACGGGAGAGACTGTGAAAATCTATACATATTTTAGTGTACGCGAAGACGCGATGAGTCTGTATGGATTCTTGTCCAGACAGGACATTGAGATGTTCCGTCAGTTGATCGGTGTCAATGGTGTGGGACCGAAGAGTGCTCTCGGTATTCTTTCTGCGTTGAACCCGGACGTATTGCGTATGGCTGTGATTTCCGGAGATGCGAAAGCGATTTCCAAGGCTCCTGGTGTAGGAAGCAAGACTGCCCAGAGGATTATTCTTGATCTGAAGGATAAAGTAAAGGCAGAGGATATCCTGGATGGAATTACAGAACCGGCTTTCGGGCATACAGAGGTTTCCGGTGTTGGAGAGATTGGAAAAGAAGCGATCGAGGCTTTGACTGCTCTCGGATATTCTGCATCCGAAGCATCGGGTGTAGTGAAGAAAGTTACAATTACAGAATCAATGACAGCCGAAGATGTTTTAAAGGCAGCCTTAAAGCATTTGGCGTTTTTATAGGTAGGTTCCCATGAGTCGAAAAATTATCACTACGGAAGTGACAGAGGAAGATAAGAAGATAGAAGGTTCTTTGAGACCTCAGCATTTAAATGAATATATTGGCCAGGAAAAGATCAAATCTACACTGAAGATTTTTATTGATGCTGCTAAAAACCGTGGAGAAGCTTTGGACCATGTGCTCTTTTACGGACCTCCGGGACTTGGTAAGACGACACTTTGCGGGATCATTGCCAATGAGATGGGAGTTAACATGAAGGTGACTTCCGGTCCGGCGATTGAAAAACCGGGCGAGATGGCTGCGATTTTGAACAATCTCCAGGAAGGAGATGTGTTGTTTGTGGACGAGATCCACAGACTGAACCGCCAGGTGGAGGAAGTATTATATCCGGCAATGGAGGATTTTGCTATTGATATTATGCTTGGCAAGGATTCTTCTGCGAGATCGATTCGTCTGG
>JAZOVL010000026.1:0-1602 GCA_045658685.1 Pilosibacter sp. | reverse complement strand
ATATCCTCATCGCCACAGTAAGTATTGTCAACAACACCAACAGAATTTACCTGAAGCAGACCGTAATTTTTAAATGTAGAACTTCTCGGTGCAATATGTGCCTCGTAACCCTCCGGAAGCTTCATAGAAATGCCAAGATTTACCAGCTTGAACTCTCCGGCTTTAAATTCCACTTCCTCCGCTGCTCTCAGATCGATCCAGTCGGACTTTCCGTCAATATATGTGAGTTTATCAATTTTATCACTATGATACTTGATCAGAATTTTCTCCATGCTTGTACTATCCTTCCCTCTTTATCCTTATTTTATACCGAATTGCTCCGCACATTGTGTCAAGGTATCTACATATTTATAATATCACTCAGCAGATCAATCACATCTCTCATACTATAACCGATTTCGGAAAAATCCCGCTCCTCGGCATCTTTCACATCCATTATCAGCTCATCCATATAGTCGATGGCATCCTCAAACAGTGCCACACACTCCTCCGCAATCTCGCCCGCAGTGCTGCACTGCTGCTTCTCAGACATTTTTTCAAACGCGTCCTGCTCTTCATCATGAAACACCGCGATACGCGCCCTCACTGCCTCCAGCTCCTTCGCCAAACCTTCCGCTGTCATCGGTTCTGCACGCATTGCCTTCCGCAGTGCACGAAGACCATCTATTTCCGCTTTCACCAATGTTTTTTTCTGTTTATTCATACGAATTAAACCTCTTCTCCAAATAATAACTTATATTATCATACCATGATATGTGATTGCTTTCAACGATTCATTAAATTAATCTCTTTGCTCAACCAGTCTATAATTCCAGGTTTTCCCAGTCGATAGGTTCGTCCTTGTAAAAAAACTCACGATCTCTCTGTGATATTTCACGAATGACTTTGCATGGAACACCACCAGCCACCACACCTTCCGGAATATCTTTTGTCACAACACTGCCTGCAGCGATTACCGTATTCGAGCCGATACTAACACCTGGGCATATCACTGAGTTTGCTCCGATCCACACGTTTTCGCCAATGTGCACATCCTTGTTGTACTGCAGTCCCTTTGCGCGAAGCTCCGGGTTTATCGGATGATTCGCTGTAGCAATGGTGACATTGGGGCCAAACATCACTTTGTCACCCACAAAAATATTGCCGTCATCCACAACAGTCAGATTAAAATTCGCATAAATGTCGGATCCAAAATGCAGATGATGCCCGCCCCAGTTTGCATGAAAAGGAAGTACAATATAGCAGTTTTCACCGCAGGATGCGAACACTTCATGCATATATTTCTGCTTCTCTTCAAATTGTGTCGGTTTGAGTCGGTTAAATTCCCACAGTTTATCCTGATAGACACGCTGTTCGTTCATAATTTCATCGTCGCCAGGATTGTAAATAAGTCCTTTTACCATACGTTCATATTGTGTCATATAGATTCCTCCTGATTTATAAAAAATTTGCTTTTGGTACATTAATCAAACGCTATTTTCTTTCCTCCAAAGAATTTATATCCTTATAATCTAAATAACTAAATCATAACTTTCCGCAATCATTCTCTGAATCTCATGCCTGGGTATAGTTCCATCAAGAATCACCGTATTCCAATGATTT
>JAZOVL010000025.1:0-2385 GCA_045658685.1 Pilosibacter sp. | reverse complement strand
TAATCCTGATAATTTCCTTCTTCAGCTTCTCCTTTCGGTGGTTTGTCCAAAAATCGCAGACTAAGAAATTCCTCCATTCCAAGTCTCCACTCTGCCTTCCCTTTTATAAATGGTACGAATTCCCCTCTCATAAGCAACTTTACATCCCAAACAGCTTCCCCGAATGCCCATAAACTCAGGACAAAGAATGATAAAACCGTTTGTATATAAGTATTTCCTCCAGATATGGCCATGGTAAAAACATCCACTTCTCTCCGACACTCTGGGGACTGTAGTAAGTAACTGAAATTCATGGCTCCGCGAAAAGCCAGCAACTTTTCACCCGTTTCTATCAGATTCTTCCGATCCGACTCCTTTCCGCAGAGCAAATATTCCTGCTCATATTGAAGCGCCTGCTGATTCGGAATCAACTTCCGTTCACAACGATTCTGAAATGAATCAAAACTCAACAGACAATATTCATTAATCATAAATTGCTCAGCTGTATTACTTTCATCTAATTGCAATCCCCTGTCACACTCTGTCGAAGGACTTCCTTTCAACTGGACACTTTTCTTCGAAACAGTAATATCCTCCTCTAAAATCAAGTCTAATAAATCTCCTTTAAAAATCTGTTCCAGACGATCCAGTAGACGTATCTTCTCCCAGTCAATCTCGGTATCCTCTTCATTAGAAGAGTCCGTAACCACATCTATACACTCTTTTGCCGTGTCCCAGTCCGGTTCCTCTGCATCCACTCCACGGAATATTTCCAAAATCTTCTCAACACCTGACAGGCCAGAAACGATGTCCGGAAATTGGTATGTAACGTAGGAAAGAATTTCTTGTTCCAAGGCTCTTCCGTTTTCGTCCGTCATTCTCTCTGCTCTGTTCACATTCACTTCTTTTATCTTCATCTGATATAAATTTTCCTGTTCAAGATAAAAGCTTAAATAAGAAGCAAACGATTCCTCGACTGCCTCGTCCGACTCTGCTTCCAGAAACAACAAATGATACATATCCCACAGATTCCGATTGTACTGGCTCATAACGGAATCCATGGACGAATTCGCTGCCATTTCCAGATATAATCTTGCTCCTGCTGTCCTTGCAGACTCCACAAGTCCCAGAACTAATGACAGCATACATACCAGAATCAAACTCAGAAACACAGAAATCTCTCCTCGTTTTCTCGTCACTTAATATACCTCTTTTGCCTGCTTGTTAATTTCCGTAAAGATACTTGTCAGCAATTTATTGATCTGATTTTTAAATACCAACACCAATCCGATTAAAACGACAAGCAATAACACGATTTCAATACTGGATACGCCATCCTCTTCCAATAAAAACTCTCGAATTCTCATAGCATCCCTCCATCATTATTCTTCACTGCAGTATGGTCAAAAAAGCCGGAGCCATGACCATCACCATGACAACACCCAACATTATAAACGTGGGGAGCAATAATTTTGCTGATGCCTCCTCTCCTTTCCTTTTGGCTATGTCAATTCGCATTTCAAATGCCTCCTTTACCTCCGCTTCCAATCGATTTCGAAGATGTTTTCCTCCAGTGCTGATGCTGCTTTCCAGCAACGAAGCGAATTTTACGTAATTTCGATTTCCGCAGCGCCTTCCAAATTCTATGTATGCACGAACTTCAGGCATCCCTGTTTCCATCTGATTTATCGCAATCTGCAGTTCTCTGCAAAGCGGTCGTTTCCTCTTGATTGCATCCTCCGTGTAACTTTCCGCCATTTTTCTCCAGGCTGCCTTTACAGAATACCCTGCTCCGGCCAGAATCAAAAATTCGTAAACAAAGTCCGGATAATCCTCTATCAATTGCGTTTCTCGCTCCTTCCTGACAATCACTGCATCTTCTTTTTCCTTTAAAAACATACAAACAGCCGCCACGATACCGAAAAGTAATAACAGTTCATTAGACGATGGATCCGAGCTTCGATACTGGACCGATTTTCCCTCAAACTCTTTCGGCAGAGTCACCTCTCCCTGTTCCCTATCCTGCAAAACCGTATCTTCCAATACTACACGAAACCGCTCCTCCAGAGAAGCTTTCTTCGGATATACCATAACCGGTATTTCCAGTACTTCCGAAATGCTTCCGGTGCTCAGCTTTGCTTCCAGAAAAACCTCTCCAGCTTCTTCTGCGTATACTGTACCGTCAATTCCGATGAGTTCCGGACAATCTGACTGCCAGGAAACATCCACTCCGTACTCTGGAATTTCTCTCACCAAGTCCAAATCCGTACACACTTCTTGCAGAGATGGATTTTCCCCAACAATCCGCGCCAGCAAAACCTCTGCCATCTCCGGTACAGATGCTCGAAATTCTTCTTCTGATAATACCTGCTCTGGTACAGAAATCTCTACCGAAAAAGATTCTTC
>JAZOVL010000024.1:0-13525 GCA_045658685.1 Pilosibacter sp. | reverse complement strand
CATCATAGTGCCATCTTCTTTGGAAACCTGCACTGTCAACGCAAATGCATCCCAAAGACCTCCAAATGTATTGTACTGGGCAAATTCATAGCAGTCTTTCTGTGTTGCCATAATGTTATTGAACTGCTGTACCATTTCTACTGCATATTCCATAGCATCTTCTTCTGTCGCTTCATTTTTCAGAACCCACATAAGTTTCATTGACTTCGCTTCGAGTTCTTCTTCGTAACACATGTCCTCACCTAACGGATAATACTCTTCATCTACGAACATATATACTGCATCTTCAGCAATCTGTTCCCAGTCAAATACATACGGATCTGTCTCTTTTGTTACTTTCATTGTTCTGTCAACGACGATATCTTCTTCTGTTATTACAGATCCATCTGGTGCTACCATATCTTCCTTTACCATGATAGAATCCGCAGTCAAACTACTCTGAGTACAACCGCTCAGTGCAAATACACAAAGAGACAGCAATGCCATTCTCTTTAATAATTTCATAATTATCTCCTCCTGTAAAACGTTCATTTTTGGGACACGACGTATTATAAACGATTCATTTTCGTTTTGGTACCCCTTTTCGCAAATTATCACAAAATATTCATGAAGTTGTAATTTTCTTCCGATTTTCTTCTATATTCTTTTCCCTGTTTTCCAATTTGCGGCATTTTTATTTCTCGCTATCCAGATTTCTGGTGTCCTTCACGATGTAGATCGGACGATCTTTCATTTCAGCAAACAAGATCGCAATATATTCACCAATGATACCCACAATCACAAACAGCATCGCAAACATAAAGGAAATCAATACTACGATAGTTGCATACCCACTCGGAGCCCCGTATTTGAACCAGGTCCAGATGGTGTAGATCATCATGATCAGACCAAATACTGCCACACAGCCACCGGAATAGATTCCAAGTTTCAGCGGCAGATCGGAAAAACATAAAATCGTATTGATCGAGAATTTCAATAAACTCTTCAAACTATATTTGCTCTCACCTGCAAAACGTGGTCTCGCCTCGTATTCCAGAACCGTCTTTTCAAAACCGACGCTCTGCACGTATCCTCGAAGGAAACGAACTTTCTCACGATAGTTATTTCTCAGTACATCCGCAGCCGCACGATTCATGGCAAAAAAGTCTGATGCGTTAGGCTGGAACTTTACATCCGAAAGGAAATTGATCACCGCATAGAAACCTGCGGAAGTGATATTTTTGATCCATCCGGCAGATTTATTGCGGGTACGCGCCATGCTGATGACTTCGTAACCTTCTTCGAATTTTGTGATGATCTGCGGAATGCACTCCGGCGGATGCTGAAGGTCTGCATCCATACAGATGATCCCGTCTCCTTTCGCATGATCAATACCCGCGATCATAGCGGCTTCATGACCGAAATTACGAGAGAAATTGACCACTTTTACTTTTGGATCCTGCTCCGCCAGTTCGCGGAGGAGCTGAAGGGATTTATCACGACTTCCATCGTTTACGAACAGCAATTCATAATCCCATTCGTTGGGCAGTGCCTTTAACACTGCCCCTGTTTCCTGATAAAACTCCCTGAGTACCAGTTCTTCGTTATAAACCGATACTACAACGGAAATTAACTTACTCATAAATGATTATCTCCATGTCAGAATGGTCCGGAATCTGTTTTTCTGCCGGCGGAAGCTTCATATAGTCACCATAAACCTGTACAAGGTAATGCTCCCAGCCCTCCGGAATGTAGAATTCTTCATTTTCAAACGGAACTGTCTTCACGTTATCATGCTCTTCCTTTTTCATTTCTACATGTAAGTAGTTCGGCGGATAATTCGAAAAAAAGTAAAGAGACGTTTTTGCTCTCGCATCCTTCACGCAAAGCCATTTCCAGAGCTTATATGTGATTTTGAATGGAATCAGCTTACCGATGTTGGAAAGGACTCCAACAAACACTTTCATGATTCCCTGATAGTCGGAATACTTGATCTCGTATCGATGTCCGAGAGCCAGTCCGTAAACGATGCAATGCATCAGTTTCGTCACAGGTTTGGAAATCTTTCCTTCCGGAAGTGCATCCAGCACAAAGATATCCACCCAGAGCTTTGTCAGTTTGTCGTCGTAAAATTCCATCTGTTTGGAGTCTACACGTTTCTGGCTCTTGTCGTACATGATCCTGGATACAAAATCATAGAACGCCTTACCATTGTTGTAAGAGTCCGGCTCTACAAACGTCATTCCCTTCGGCAGCTCTCTGCGAACTACTTTCAGGAACATTTCATAGTTGGCTCTTGTCATCACGATATCCACATCATCGTCCCACGGAATAAAGCCGCCATGACGGATTGCACCGAGAAGTGTTCCTGCATCCAGGGCATATTTGATCTTATACTTGCGGCAGATTCTGTCCACTTCCTTCAGAAGCTTCAGATTTACCGCATGAACCTTGGAAAGGTCATATGTTTTCGCTGTATTTTCTACGCTCACTGTGCAAGTCCCTCTTTGATCACTTTCGCCATATAGTCAATCTTCTCGTCTGTCATACCCGGATATACACCTACCCAGAATGTGTCGGCGAGGATTCTCTCGGTGTTTGTCAGTTCACCAACTACACGATAGCCTTCACCTGTTGCACGCATCTCATCGAAACACGGATGTTTGATCAGATTTCCGGCGAACAACATTCTTGTCTGAACGCCCTTGCTCTCAATATACTGAACCAGATTATTTCTGCTTACGCCTTCTTTACATGTAATCAGGAAACCGAACCAGCTCGGAATGGAGTTTTCAGCCGGCTCCGGAAGGATCAGCTTATCCTGTACATCAGAAAGAGCTGCTTTCAGGCGGTCAAAGTTGTGACGACGTCTTACTACGAAGGACGGGAATTTGTCCAGCTGAGCACAGCCGACTGCTGCCTGCATATCAGTTACCTTTAAGTTATATCCAAAATGGGAGTATACATACTTATGGTCGTAACCAAGCGGAAGCTCACCGTACTGTCTGTCAAAACGGTGCTGGCAAAGGTTGTCCTGACCGGACGGGCATACACAGTCGCGTCCCCAGTCACGGAAAGAACGGATGATCTTATTTAATAACGGATTGTTTGTGTATACAGCACCGCCTTCGCCCATTGTCATGTGGTGCGGCGGATAGAAACTGGATGTTCCGATATCACCGATAGTTCCGGAGAATTTTTCCTCTCCGTTCAGGATGTACTTAGTACCAAGAGCATCACAGTTATCCTCCACAAGCCATAAATTATGCTTATCACAGAATGCTTTTACTGCCTGAAGATCGAACGGATTGCCGAGTGTATGAGCGATCATCACTGCCTTTGTTTTCTCAGACAGTGCTTCCTCTAACATGGTTACGTCGATGTTGTACTGCGGGATTGTCACATCGACAAATACCGGTACTGCACCATACTGGATAGCCGGAGCTACAGTAGTCGGGAAACCGCATGCAACGGTGATGATCTCATCGCCGCGTTTTACTCTGCGCTCTCCAAGAAGCGGAGATGTCAGTGCCATAAATGCGATCAGGTTTGCGGAAGAACCGGAGTTCACAAGAGAACAGTAACGGATCTGTAAATACTCTGCAAGCTTCTTCTCGAACTCATCTGTATAGCGGCCGGATGTGAGCCAGAACTCTAAGGAAGAATCCACAAGCTTCACCATCTCGTCTTTATCATATACACGGGACGCGTACGGAATACGGTCACCTTCTTTAAAATCTTTTTTCTGATTATGGAATTTCTCTGCATATTCGGCTACCATCGCAAGAATTTCTTCTCTTGCCTGAGCCTCTGTTTTATTTTCGAACATGTTTCTTTCCTCCAATATCTTAACGGAACATCTCTGCGATCTGCTTGTCCATGACTGCCGCCACATCTTCTCCTGCTTCGTACGCCTTGTACCACTCAACAGTCAGCTCAATGGCTTCTTTCACGCCATACTGCGGTTTCCAGCCAAAGGTGCTCTTTAACTTTGAGCAGTCCAGTTTCAGGAAGTTGGCCTCGTGTGGACCTCCATCGCTCTTGTTGATCCACTGCAGTCCGTCACCCCATGCTTCGCAGACCATGTCCACCAGATCTCCGGTTGTCACGCAGTCCTTATCGTCCGGACCGACGTTATAATAACCTGCAAGAGAACCATTCTCCAGCTGTGCTTTTGCGATCATCAGATATGCAGCAAGCGGTTCTAACACATGCTGATACGGTCTGGTGGAGTGTGGATTTCTTACAATGATCGCTTCCTTTTTCATGGCTGCACGCATGCAGTCCGGAACGATACGGTCGTTGGCGAAATCTCCGCCGCCAATCACGTTACCTGCACGGCTTGTAGAAATCGCACAGTGTCCATCTGCAAAAAAGGATTTCTGATAGCTGTGAGTCACCAGCTCCGAACAGGATTTGCTGTTGGAGTACGGATCATAACCGTCCAGACGGTCATTCTCTCTGTACCCATACTCCCACTCCATATTTTCATATACCTTATCGGTTGTCACATTGAGAAAGGATTTCACACACGGGAACAGTCTCACACACTCCAGAATGTTTACGGTTCCCATGACATTTGTCTCATAAGTATAGACCGGATCTTTGTAGGAATCACGCACGATCGGCTGTGCAGCCAGATGCAGAACAATCTCCGGTTCAGTTTCAGCAAATACTTCCTTCATATGAGACAGATCACGGATATCTCCGATCACTGACTTCATCTTTCCTTCTAAACCAGCCATGTCAAACAGCGCCGGCTCTGTCGGTGGATTTAAAGAATATCCGGTCACTTCCGCTCCAGCATTCACTAAAATCCTGCAAAGCCATGTGCCCTTAAAACCTGTATGTCCGGTCACAAGAACTTTCTTTCCTTTATAAAACTCAAAAACTTCTTTAAAACTAAATGTAGAATTCATCTCAGTTCTCCTGAATGTTTTTCTTACTTCCAAGATTTCCACGGTGCATTTCCGGATGCCCACATATCTTCTAACTGCATCTTATCGCGCTGAGTATCCATGCACTTCCAGAAACCTGTATGATGGAACGCCATCAGCTCTCCGTTCTTCGCCAGGTTTTCAAGCGGCTCTCTCTCGAGAACAGTTGTATCGCCCTCGATGTAATCAAATACTTCCGGGTTCATGATCATAAAACCACCGTTGATCACGCCGCCGTCATTGTCATTTTTCTCACGGAAGGAATTGATCTGTCCGGTTCCGTCCATATCCAGAACACCGAATCTCTGACCAACATTGACTGCAGAGATGGTTGCGATCTTGCCATGAGCACGGTGGAACTCTTCCAAAGCTTTTAAATCGATGTCAGATACACCGTCTCCATAAGTTAACATGAATGGTTCATCGCCCACATATTCACGGATTCTCTTCACACGGCCGCCTGTCATAGTATGCAGGCCGGTATCGATCAGAGTCACCTTCCACGGCTCAGCGTAGTTATTGTGCACCTTCATACTGTTATTCGCAAGATCAAAGGTCACATCAGATGTATGGAGGAAGTAATCTGCAAAAAATTCCTTCACCACATACTGTTTATATCCAAGACAGATCACAAACTCATTGTAACCATACTGGGAATAATGTTTCATGATATGCCATAAAATCGGTTTTTCGCCAATTTCAATCATTGGCTTCGGTTTCAAATGGCTCTCTTCACTGATTCGTGTTCCAAAACCACCTGCCAGAATTACAACTTTCATGGTTAATCCTCCTGTTTAAAAATATTCCACCCATTGTCTCTCAGGATCCTGAGTGCCTCTTTTTTCCCCGGCTTGCTGTACTCCAACTTCTGTTTCAGTACCTCATCGTCCTGATTTTCGAAATCCAGAAGGATTTCTTTTACTCCAAGACTGTGCTCTTTTCGATACGGTGCCTTAGAAAGTTCTGATTTCGTAGTCATCAGATTTCCAGAGAGCACCACGACTGCGATGAGCAGAGTCATTATTTTCACAATGATGTCTAATCCTTTTTTCGATGCGTTCGGTTTCGTTTTTTCTGTGCGCAGTTTTTTCCAGACAAATGCGAATGTCAGGAGAATTCCCAAAATTCCCACCTGGTATTGCAGCGCATAACGGGAACTCATACCGTAAGTATCTTTCATAAAAATCCAACGGCTGACCATGACTACCAGATGATTCATTCCTCCACCTGCCAGCAACATCAGCGGAAAGATCGTTTTCTTATAAATTCCATAATGGAAATTCATCCACAATGCCAGAAAATATGATACCAGTACCCCTGCGCCTGTCAGGTATAAAAACAGGTCCGGTACATTCTGCATCCGCTCTGTGATCAATTCTACTCCAAAAATGATGGAAGAAAATGATTTTAACAAAAACTTAAGGAAAAATTTCGGTTGTTCGAAAAATGTCCCGATCAATGATCCTTCCACGGCTCCTGCGTGTTCATATACCGCCTGGGAATTGCTCCAGATGTATAACAATAATGGCCAGAGCACATGGAACGCTAACACCAAAATCTGCTTGTTGGTGATTCCCCTGTCCACAGTCTTCTTTCCGGACAATATATTCATCAGCCAGATAAATCCGTAAGCGATAAACAGTGTCATGGAATAAATCGCACAATACGGACCGGCAATGAAAATCGTTGTGACCGCCGGAAGTACTATCATCTTGATCATATCCTTCGGCATTTCTTCCTTTCGATACACACGATCCAAGATTGCGTAATGATAGAAGAAACAGACAAATGCAAGAAAATGCATCCAACCAGTGCTGTTATAAAGCATTTCCCATTTATTCAGGCTGAACATAAATATCATAATGGCTGTATACCAGCCGAGTCCAATCTTATGTTTCTTGCAATATCCGCCGATGATAAGTGCTGATGCTCCGAAACTCAGCACCCCGAGAAGACGGTCAAATGTCACACTATAATCGAAAAACGTCACATTGACAGCTCTTCCCAGATAGCTGATCGGCATTCTGGTCAGCAGATCTGCCACGAAAAACTTTTCCGGGTTCCATACATCCGGCAGATAGGAATTGATCAGTCGAATGTAGTCAGAATAGATCATATCAATGGTGGCAATGTACAAATAATACAAGTAAAACAGGATGCCAAGGATCGGCAGTCCTATGTATACATATTTTCTAAAAGATTTCATTCTTATTCTCCGGAAGAATTCTGTGCCGGCACTTCTTGCGGCTTACTCGGACGTCTTCTGCGGCGACGGCGTCTCGGTTTCTTCTTCTCAACCACAACTGCCTCTTTTACTTCCTGGGCATTCTGTATCTTCTGCCCGGATGTTTTCTTTCTCTTCTTCTTTTTCTTCTTCGCAGGTTCTTGCCCAAGCTGAATCTCTTCTTGCTGCGACTTCTTCTCCTGCGGTTTCTTCTCCTGCGGCTTCTTCTCCTGCGGCTTCTTCTCCTGCGGTTTCTTCTCCTGCGGTTTCTTCGGATTCTGGCTGCGCTCTGTGATCGTCTTCAGCACATCTTCCAGATAGTTAAACTGATTCCATGCATCGTCTTTATCCGCATAATTTTCATGCACTGCTTTATTTCCGATCATTCGCACCTGGTTCATCTCCCAACGTGCCACACGGTCCAGATAACCATTTTCAGTCAGCCAATGGTTGAACTGACGATGAGTCATTACCTTCGGTGTTTTCTTACGCCCCTTCTGGATCTGGCGTTCCGCTTCTTCCTGCGCCTTCGCAGAATTATCCAACTGAATTCCATTCTTTTCTGCTACGAGTTTTAACAGCAATTCCAGATTCTGTCTGCCTCTCACCATAGCAGCATTGTACTCTCCGCGGCGCAGCCACGCTTTTTCCTTCTGCAATTCTTCTTTTACCGGCCCCAGATATGCTGTGCGGTTCTTCATCAGAACCACTGCTGCCAGAACCGCTGCAACTGCCAGACCTCCAACCAGCGGGAGAATCACATTCAACCCCATCCCATACTCTCCTTACTACTTTGCGCCCAGTGTTACCACCATCGCGAGTCTCTCTTCGCCTCGTTTCTCCTTCGCATTCGCCACATAGAAATTACAGGAGAATTCCAGCGAAATCATCTGATACGGCGCTGAAGGAATTTCATAGATCATATAATTATCCGTAAATACCAGGTCAGGCATCCATTTTCCATTCACGCGGATCTGACAAACCTGTTCTCCTGTGATCGTACCCGGATAATAACATCCCAGCCTCAACGTATCTGTGTTACCATTCATTAAAACAATTTTTGCATGCTCATCTACCCAGCCGTCTGCATAGCTTCCGTACGCGTAATTTCGTCTCTGATATGCGACAAAATCAGTCACATCTTTGTATGCATTATTTTCCTTATCCTCCCAGAGGATTATCTGACTGTCTGTAATCGTCTTAAAATCAAAGTCACTGTCGATGAACTTAATCTTTGTGTTCTTCGCGTCTCCGTCCCTGTCGTATACCTTCAGGAATGTCTGAGCCGTAAAGTCACTCATTTCGTAGTCATTTCCTATGATGTAAACCTGTTTGTCAAAAATGTCATTTCCGTACTTTTCAATGGTCTCTTCCGCCAGAGAATTGTAGCGAAGCTGATTCGGCCAGAGATACAAGGTGTCCCAGTTCTCTCTGTAAAATGTTTCCGGTTGGAAGATCAGTGCCACATAGATTGGAACCAAAATGGCTGCATATCCCATGACAGAAGTCATATATGCAAGCAATACCAGAGCCGCCGCATAAACCACATAGATCCAGCGCATTTCTACACGGATCGTAACACTGGAAGAACCAATACTAAGAGCGATAAATGCCAGAAACAACAACACCGTTTTGATGTGCGGGATCAGTTTTTTCAGATTCTTCGTCTTCACAACTTCCAGCACCATGCCAACCACAAATGCAGCAATGGAGAGACCGAGCACGATATTAGAACGGTCGATCAAGGTACGGATATGCTCCGGAGAATCCTCATAAGGCATGACACAGAGATAATCCGGACCGGAATTATGACCGAATACGAACCAGACCTGCTCCCACGCCTGTTTGATCGCGTCTGCCATCACGAAGGTATCCTCAACATCCGTTCCTCCTGTTCCCGCCGGAGACAAGGTTCCGATGGTAATATAACGGATCAGCTGGATGATCGCAAACACGCCAATGGTCACAACTAAGAAAATCCATTTCGGAACGGTTTTCTCACTGGTTTCCGCCTGACCACGGCTTCTGTATTTCCTCTTTCCGTCCTCCTGTACTTCCTTTTCATTATGCTCCACTACCTGCCGGTTTCTGCGTCTTTCTGGTCTGGATCCGAGCAATAAGCCAAGCAACAATACCGGAACCAGTACCATGTAACGCTCATGGATAAAGCTCGCCATGAAATACAGGATATTTGCAAGCACGTAAGCAACAGAATTGCGCTCAGTGGCATAGCGCCAGATATAATACAACATTCCGATTCCAGCCCACAGACCGAGGCTTTCCATCAGACCATAAAACTGACCGATCTGATAATAACTGAATCTGGAAAGCAAGTAAGCACCTGCCACAAGAATGCTGACCAGTTTTCTGCCTCTGCTCATGCGCACGGAAATTGCGTAAATGGAGTACGCGATCGCCGCATTCAAAATGATATTAAATGGAACCATCAATTCCACACGACCGTCGAGAATGAACATTTCCAGCCATGCAGCCAGATAGAACACAAAACGGAACCTGGTGCTTCCCATCGGAAATACGAACTCCCTGAAGGTCTGCTCTCCGTAACAGGACCACAAATATAGATCGTCCATATAAAGACCTTTTAGCTCTACACCCTGATTGATGTAAAAACCAAATCCGATCAGAATGGCAAAGATCAAAAGTCCTTCCTTGGTATTGTCAAATATTTCTGCAAGCAAACGCTTTACATTTTTGTTGACTTTAAAACTGTTACGTAACTCCATTCGTATTTCCCCTCATTGTTATTTCAGATCCGTTCCATTCCCTGAACCTTCGATCCGCATCTTACATCTGCTCTCCCGCATAATAGCACTGTGCAAACTCATACAGCACCTTCTCCGGCTCTTCCGGAACCACCGGTTCCTTTGCAAATTCGGCCAGTACATGGCCATTTTCGTAAAAAAGATTCGTCAGATATCCTGACTCAATCATTGCCACCACGAAATTCCAGGCTTCCGTGCCCGGTTTCAGGTAGCCGCCGCAAAGATATACATAATCAATCTTTGCATAATCAAAAAAGTTGACCAGACCCTGCACACTGGCAGAGACATAATAGTTTCCGCCGCTTCCTGCGATGTCCGTATAGCTCTGGGCGTTACACGGGAACATGAGCATTTCCGGCTGGTCTCCGTAAATCAATACTCTGGTCTCCGGATCTTCCGCCAAGATATCCCAGATCTCCGCATTTCCCTTGTATTCCATCATCTGCTCAGCTTCCGCCCAGTGGTCATAATATCCTTTGTGAACCAGCACGATCGGACTCAAGCCCAGAGTTCCGCTCCAGTTGCTGACCGCAGTCACCACCGCATTGAACAGCAGCATCGGAACCAGAATCATGATCACAGAACCTGCCATACGCGGACATTCCATCTTTCCGATTACGATCACTGCCAGAATCGTGAACAGGCAGTATAACAAAAGGAAATAGTTTCCATCTACCTGCCACAGCAGGTACAGCATAACCAGGCTCATCAGGCCATTGGTGAAAAACACACTTACCAGACAGGCAAGCGGTCGTCTTTCTTCATTCTCCACATTCTTCATTCTCGTCAGCAATGTTACCAGAAACAGCACCATGAAAACCAGAAGCAGAGAAGTTCCCCATGCGATCCGCACATGAGCCATATCATCACCCACAGGCGCCAGCAGCACACCATAGAGACGTTTCAAAAAATGCTTTAACATACCCTTCAGACCAAGACCGCCGCCATTAGACGGAAGGCCATCAAACATAAACGGATATTTTACAGTAAATCCTAACTTTGTCCAAATGGAGGTCAGCACCGATGTGACTGGAATACCGGTCTGGATCATGGTACGCGCCCAGATCATCAGCCACATGGCAATCGCCGGAATCCAGGAAAGTAACGCACGGTCTTTGATATTCACTTTAAAGCATTTTGTCACAAACAGAAATACAAATACGGTTCCTGCAAGAACTGTGGAAAATGCCAGAGCAGTCGGCTTCAGCACCATTGTCATCAAAAATGCATTTCCCGCCATAACAAAATCAATGGTTTTCTGCTTCTTTACAAACCGCAGCAGGAAATATGTCATGATCAACTGGAACAGACAAGTCGCCGAGTCTGTTTTCGCTGTAATTCCCATGTTTGTGATGGCCGGAATGCTTACCAGAAGCACCATACATAACAATTTCCACTTACGTTCTACAAACATGCCTGCAATTTCTGCCGCCGACATCAGAATTCCAAGAGTCATCCACATCTGGAAACTCAGGAAAAAGCTGTAAGACGGAAGTCCGGAAATTGGAAGGAGAAGGGTTTCTAATCCCTTTGAATACGTATAGACAACATTGATACTGCCCATATTTTCAAAAATTCCGTCTCCGTCATTAAACACATATTCGGAACGGAGTCCATAATGCAGAGAGTCATAATCTGCACAGATATTCATACGTCCGACCTGCAGGAGCAGCATTGCTAAAATAAATGCGACAGCCATGGCAGCAGGCCACGAAATCTTTTTATTATCCGTCTCCGTTTTTTTTGTACTTACACGGCGAAGAGCCAGATAGCATACAACAACACCTTGTCCAATGGCTGCCATACGTGCAGCCGGAATACTTCCGACTCCCAGCAATGACATAATTCCATATAACAGGATCAGACCAATGCTTCCCAGGGTAAAATCCGCCATCCACGTGGTCAAATGATAGGATTCGAACCAATCATCCCGGTCAAGCCATCTTCGGACAACACCGCCTGTGCAGACGATCACAGCTAAATACACCCCGGATACTACCACAGGTAAAAATGTCTGATGGATCCAGATGAATCCTGCGGCCTCTGCAGCCAATGCGCCCACGCGGAGTTTTGGATTCCTCGCCGTCAACATAACCGCAAATGCCACACCAAACAAAATCGTGATCTCTAACAATAATCCCTGTGTTTCCGGCCGCAATAATCTTGCACCGTCTACTCCGGTTCGAAATATTTTATTGTAACTGATCAGAAGTGCCGGCCCTACGGTACACGCCAGCATAACGAGTGACAGCCACTCCCGTTTTTTCATATTACCGGTCTTCCTTTCCCTTACTCAAAAATTTCATAATACTGCAGTGCATGGAACTCGCGGATATCTTCAAACTGATCGTGGATTCCCTGTTTCTGTCCATCATAAAAAACTCCGTTTTCATCCAGGATTCCCATCGCATGCACCGCGTCATACTGTTCCGTCAGCTGATCTGCTGCCGCGAACAATCCTGTCTGCACCATTCCTGCTTCCTCTAACACCTGGCTGCCCAACATAAATGCACTCATGTCTCCACTCTCGTCAGCGATTCGATCATAATTCGTCCATATCATATACGGGGTCTTAAAAGAATTCATCTTCAATTCTCCCGGAACCTCCGTCCATCGCATACCATACAGCTTTTCAAAAAATTCCGTTTCCACACTCGGCTGATGGTCTCCGAACATGACTACCATGGTCGGTTCCTCTACATTTTTCAGCTCACCCAGAAAATATGCCAACGCCTCATCGGACATATCAATCAATGTCAGATACTGATCCGCTTTCGGATACTGTCCCTCGCAAGGCTTTCCGTTGAGCGCCGTCACATGGACATCCGCCTCCAGATTTGCAACTTCGAAACCACCGTGATTCTGCATGGTCACATTGAAGATAAACATTTTTTCGCCAGCTTCTTTTTCCGTAAGCAAATGCAAAATCGCATCATAGTCAGATCGGTCGCTCATATAGTCGCGCGGTCTGGTAAACTCGACGCCTTCCGCGCGCAGTTCATGTTCCAGCTCATCGTAAAATTTCTGATCTAAAAACTTGTCAAATCCCAGATTCTCATACGCCTCCGTCCGATTCCAGTTATAACCTGGATACGGATGCATAGCGATCGTCTCATACCCCTGCTCACCAAAGAGCTTCGCCAGAGAATTATCTCCCGGACTGGTACAAAACTGATACGGGATGCTTCCCTGTGGAACAAACGCACAGGAATTTCCTGTCAGGAATTCATATTCGCTGTTGGCTGTCATGGCTCCAAACACAGGCACATAAAGGCTGCCTTTCTGAGTATTCGGATCGTCCGACAAACGATCATAGAATTCTAAAAAAGGCTTGTCCGTCTCAAAAGAATGATCATCCACCAGACCATTGAACAGACGCAGGTCAGAAAAGCTTTCATTCATAATGCAGATGACATTGGTTGGTGTCACTTTGTCTGCTCCCTGTCCCGCCATATCTGACATGCCATCGTTTGTCACACCAACGGCAGTTCTCGCCTCCTCATAAAACAGTTCCGACAGCTGCTCTGCTTCCTCCACCGAATATCCCTCTGGCTTTGGAGGCACCACAGACTTGAATGAAAGCACTGTTGAAAGCACAACTC
>JAZOVL010000023.1:0-6327 GCA_045658685.1 Pilosibacter sp. | reverse complement strand
ATCGATGATTGAACGTAAAAAACGTAAATAAGAGCATTATAATAGCCCTTGCAGTGTAATCTGCAGGGGCTATTGATTTATTTACATCTGACCTGTTGCTTTCAGATAAACAGCAATCTCAGTCTCCAATGCAATTCTCAGTCCGCGTTCATCGAGAATGAACTGACCATTGTGATGTGGTGTGGATGTGATCGGGCGTTTCGGATCTGCCATACCAACATGGAAGAATGCACCTGGTTTTTCCATCACATAATACGCGAAGTCTTCGCCGCCGAGGGAAGTTTCTTTTTCGATGACATTATAGCCGATTTCTTCAGCTGCATTTTGGATCAGATCGGCATATTCCGGAGTATTGACAGTAGCAGGATAACCAACCGTAGTGGTTACGTCACAAGTGAGACCGTAGCCTTCGCAGATTCCTTTGCTGACACCTTCGATATTTTTGAAGATATTGAGAATCAGTTCGTTATCGAGTGTACGTACATTACCACCGAGGGTTACATCGTCAGTGATGATATTTGGATACTGTCCGCCGTTGATGTAGGAAACTGTGAAAACACCGCTTGCGGTTGGGCTCTTCTTTTCACCCATGATCTGATTCAGGGTGTTCGCGACCATACAAGCAACCGGAACCGGATTCAGGCACTGGTGCGGAGAACTTCCGTGACCGCCTTTTCCATGTACGGTTACTTCGTAGATACCGATAGCAGCGGAGCTGACACCGTGGCATACAACGACAGTTCCGAGCGGATATCCGGAAGAACTGTGCATACCGAAGATGAAATCCACATCGTTCATAACACCGTCAGCGCAGAGCTGTTTTGCGCCGCCCGGAAGTTTTTCTTCAGCAGCCTGGAAGACAAATTTGACAGTACCTTTTACCAGTTCTTTATGAGAAGAAAGTACATCGGCTAAAGTCAATAAACATGCAACATGTGTGTCATGTCCGCAAGCGTGCATGATTCCCGGAGTTTTGGATTTATACGGAAGGTCATTATTTTCCACAACCGGAAGCGCGTCGATGTCGGCGCGGAATGCGATGCATGGACCCGGCTCAGAGCCCTTTAAGATTCCAACGGTACTGGTTCCGGAAATACCTTCCTGGAGCTCAATACCCATATTTTTGAGGTTTTCACGGATGTAGTCAGCTGTTTTATATTCCTGGAAAGAGAGCTCCGGGTTCTCATGGAGATGGTGACGGGTTTCCAGTAATTTGGACTCGTAGGCATCTACGAGGGACTTGATCATGTTTTTCATAGAAGGTGTTCCTTTCTTATTTGCTTTCTTACAGTATAGCGACAAAGTGCGTAAATTTCAATAGGCAGAAAGGCAAATTAGTGGTAAGATAAAGAGTGGAGGTATAGGAATATGATTGACTTGACGGGGATGATTTCGATCCCATTTTTAAAGAAAAGTGTATTTACGGGCAGTTATCGGGGGATGAATTTTATGCTGAAAAAGATCAGCAATGATGATGGAGATCAGATTCAGGCGATTGCCTGGCCCGGACCGTTTAATTTTGCAATGACGTCTGAAGAAAAAAAGGTAACCCATGAAGTATCGTTCAGTGAAAAAGGAATTTTAGAGGCGGTTAAGTGGCTGAATGAACATTACATGGCGAACTTTTAAAATCTCTCGTTTGTAAAATAAGTGGAAATGAAGTTTTAGAAAGGACAGTAGTATTATGTCAACTACAAAAAAGAAGTATAACATGATTACAGACCATCCGGGTAAGGCGCTGTTGATGTTTGTAATCCCAATGATCCTTGGAAATCTATTCCAGCAATTTTACAACATTACAGACTCGGTGATCGTGGGACGATTTGTCGGTGAATATGCACTGGCAGCTGTTGGTGCATCCGCGGCTATTACAAACGTCTTTATTGCAATCGCCATCGGAGGCGGTAATGGATGTGCAGTCGTTGTTTCTCAGTTTTTTGGAGCTGGAAAGATTGCGAAGATGAAGACAGCTGCGTACACAATGATGATCAATTTCCTTGTGATCGCGCTCTGCCTGGCAACATTCGGTCTTATTTTCAATGATCAGATTTTGACTTGGGTCAACACACCGGAAGATATTTTCTATGATGCAGGTGTGTACTTAAAGATTTATTTTATGGGACTTCCGTTCCTGTTTATGTATAACATTCAGGCATCGATTTTTAACTCTCTGGGAGATTCCAAAAAACCACTGTACTTGCTGATTTTCTCCTCTTTGTTAAATATTGTTCTGGATTTGATTTTTGTAATTATGTTCCACCAGGGTGTGCGTGGTGTAGCGATCGCAACACTGATCGCGCAGGGAACGTCAGCCGTTATCTCTTTCTTCCTATTAATGAAGAAGTTGGGTGGTTACGAATGCGAAGAGAAACCAGCTATCTATGATAAGACTGTAGTTCCGACCATGCTGCGCATTGCAGTTCCGTCTACTTTGCAGCAGTCTATCGTACACATTGGTATTTTGCTGGTTCAGTCTTGTGTCAACAGCTTCGGTTCTGCAGCGCTGGCAGGTTACGCAGCAGGTACAAGAATCGAATCTCTGAGCATTGTTCCGATGCTGGCTATGGGAAATGCCATGTCCACATTTACAGCTCAGAATATTGGCGCAGGAAAGCTGGAGCGGGTAAAAGAAGGCTACAAGATGAGCTATGTGTTTGTTTTGTCCACAGGTCTTTTCCTTTGCATGATGTATCAGTTGTTTGGTGATTTCTTTATCTCCCTGTTCCTGGAGGATACGAGTGGAGAGGCGTATGCGGTCGCTATTGAATTCATTACCTTCCTTTCCTTCTTCTATTCCTTCATTGGTCTCAAGCAGTCCGTGGATGGACTTCTTCGAGGTGCGGGAGACGTGGCAGCGTTTACAACTGCGAACCTTGTAAACCTTTCCATCCGCGTGATTGTAACAAACGTGTTTGCACCGATTTATGGTATTCAGGTAGCATGGATGGCAGTTCCGATGGGATGGGCTGCTAACTATATTATTTCCTTTAGCTGGTATTTGACAGGTAAATGGAAACGTATAAAAGTAATTAAAAAGTAAATGTATCAGGGGGGTACAACATGGAACAGAAGATTTTAAATTATTACAAAGAGCATGAAGCAGAAATCTTTGAAGATTTAAAGAATTTTACACTGGTGGAAGCCAGCACATCGGATATTGATGAGCTTCTTGAGGTTAGAAAGTTCTTAGAGAAACTGATTGTTGACAGAACAGGAATCGAACCGTTTGTATATGAGACGAAGGGTCGCCATGATGTAGTAAAGTTTACGTATGGTGAAGGTGAGAAAGTGGTGATCGTCGGTCATTACGATACGGTACATCCGATTGGTGCGCTTCCGTATGTAATCGATGGAAACAAGTTAAAAGGACCTGGCGTTTATGATATGAAGAGCGGACTTGTTTCAGCCATTTGGGCGATCAAAGCTTATCAGGATCTTGGAATTGATCCGGGCAATCAGATTGTCTGCGTATTTAACGGCGACGAGGAGACAGGAAGCAAAGATTCCACAGAGATCATCAAAGAGAATGTAAAAGACGCAAAAGCAGCATTGGTTCCGGAACCGTGTACAGCAGGTGGTGATTTAAAGACAGGCCGTAAAGGTAATATGAAGTTCAACGTGACCATCCACGGTAAAGCAGCTCATGCAGGAAATGCACATAAAGATGGTATCAATGCGATCGAAGAAATGGCTCATCAGGTTCTTTTCGTACAGAGTCTGACGAATTACGAAGCAGGCACAACCGTAAATGTTGGTGTTGCAAAGGGCGGTACAAAAGTAAATGTAGTTCCGGATACAGCAAGCTACAACGTAGACTGCCGTTTCAAATCCATGGTGGAGCGCCAGCGTGTGATCGATGCAATCTGTGGTATCCAGACAACTGTTCCAGGTGCGACAGTAGAAGTTGAATTCATTGATGGTAAGCTTCCGATGGAAGAAACAGAAGGAAATATGGCACTGTTTGCGATTGCAAAAGAGTGCGGAGACAAACTTGGTCTCTCCTTCACAAGTAAGTTCGTTGGCGGTGGCAGCGATGGTAATACCATTTCCGCAATGGGTATTCCGACTCTGGATGGTCTTGGTGCATATGGTGACCACGCACATTCCCCGGAGGAATTCCTTTATATTGATCAGTTGATCCCAAGAATGGCTCTGTTGGCGGCGATGATTCCGAAAATCTAATAGATAACAAAAAAGTTGGTTCTTTTGCGGAGCCAACTTTTTTGCGTTCTTATTTATTTCCAATATTCTTTTAGTAAACTGATCGCGATCTTCATACCGGTCTCCTGGAAGGAGAAATCGATCCACTCATCATATGTATGAGCACCGCCGCCGCGGATCGTTCCGATTACGTTGGACGGAATACCGAGGGAAAGTGGAATGTTTGCATCTGTAGAGTAAGCGTTGAAATCAAGCGGACCTTCCAAGTATTGGGAGAGGATTTCTGCATTTCTCGCAGTCATTTCTTCAATTCCTGTCGGCGGAACTGCACGGTTGCCAGGACGAATTCCGAGAGTTTTGATCTCGATGTCCATACCACTGTCTTTGAATTCCTGAATAATAGATTCAACCTGATTTGCCATGAACATTAAGTTGTCCTGGCTTTCGGAGCGGAATTCGTAGAGAATCACGCATTTTTCCGGAATCGTATTAACAGTTGTACCACCCTGGATAGTGCCTACGTTGAAGGTCGTCTTGTCACCACCAGGCATTTCCTGTGCATAGAGACGCTGGATCACATCTGCAGCAAATTTGATGGCGCTTGTGTTACCGAAGTTTGCGTAGGAGTGACCACCCTGTGCGCGGATTGTGATCTCATAACGGTGAGAACCAACGGCACGTGAACAGCACTGCGGACAATAACCATCGAAAGAGATAAATGCCTTCATGCGGTCTCCATATGTTTTTACAAGTTCTCTTGTACCATCTAAGTTTCCAAGTCCTTCTTCACAGGAGTTTGCAACGATAACAAGACCGTACGGACAGGAACCCGGAGTTTCCAGAACATACTTTAATCCCATCATCAGGTTTGCAAGGTTTCCTGTATCATCACCGATACCCGGTGCAGCAATACGGTCTCCTTCGATTTTCATCGGAAGCTCGTCCAGATCCGGGAAAACGATATCTGTGTGTGCTGCGAAGATCACGACCTGATCTTTTCCTTCGCAGTCGATTTCACATACCACATTTTTGGCAGCATCAATGCGCACGTTTGCAGCACCGAGAGATTCCATATACGCCTTACAGAATTCTGCACGTTTGTCCTCCTGATGAGACGGAGCCGGAATCTTTCCGAGTGTGGTCAGGAAATCATAGTTTGTCTGAATGTTTTCCTTGATGAAACTTAAGTCTTTTTCATTCAGTGTCTGCATAGTAACCCTCCTATAAGTTCTTTGCGTTGTTTAAGAGAAATGTTCTCACGTTGTACTAATTTTTAATCGGGAAAGCGACTTCTGCTTTGAACAGATCGCCATCAATGGAAATCTTGAATTTTCCACCCTGGAGTTCTGTAAGGCTCTTTGCAATGGAAAGTCCCAGTCCGCTGCCTTCCGTTGTTCGGGAAACATCACCACGGACAAATCGTTCGGTCAGTTCGTCAGGACTGAAATTGAGAGGAGCTGCAGAAACATTTTTAATAGAAAATACAACGTCTGCACCACGATCCTCGATACCAACATAAACGCGGGTATTTTCCAACGCATACTTACATGCATTATTGTAAAGGTTTTCCAGGACTCGCCATAAGCGTCTTCCGTCCGCTTCAATGATAATGACTTCATTTGGAAGGGTGGAAATCAGTTTCAAACGACTGAGTTCATACTTGTCCTCAAATTCTCCGTTGGTCTGCTGCACCAATTCAACGATATCAATATCCATAAGCTCCAGTTTGATATTTCCGGAACTGGCTTTGGATGCTTCCACCAGATCTTCGGTCAGCGTTTTTAAACGATGGGACTTCTGGTCAAGAACTTCCAGATATTTCTGGATTTTCGGATCCTGGATGTTTTCTCGCTTGATTAAATCCACATAGTTAATAATAGAAGTAAGTGGTGTTTTAATGTCGTGAGAAACATTGGTAATCAGGTCTGCTTTTAAACGTTCACTCTTAACCTGCTCTGCCAGAGCCGTTTCCAGACCGTCACTGATGCGGTTCAGTCCTTTCCCAAGATCTGCTTCCAGACTGTTGAATTCTTCAACATCAACTTTGTAGCTGGTTTCTCCTGCAGCCAGTCGCCCAACTGCTTCGTAGATTTTATCTGTCTGTACGGCGTTTCGATAAAGGAAATAGAACACCGCAATATTTCCGACCATCCAGAGACCAAAACC
>JAZOVL010000022.1:0-4334 GCA_045658685.1 Pilosibacter sp. | reverse complement strand
TATAATATGGCATCGAAGAGTCTGAAAGTATATCAGGCAAAACTGCGCAGACTGGAGAAGAAGTATACAACTCCGTCAGGGCAGAAAGGAAATGAGGAGGAACGTCAGTCATGATGGAGCTTTTGGTATTTAAAGAGAAATTAAGACGCTTTTATGGGAAGTATAGTTTATATATTATTCCATTGATAAAATTTGCAGTTGGTTATGTGGCGTTCTACCTGATAAATTCCAATGTCGGTTTTATGGCACGTTTGAAAAATCCGCTGATTCCGGTGATCATGGGACTGGTTGCGTCCATTGTGCCATATGGTGTGACTGCTTTTTTTGCAGGCTGCCTGCTTCTGGCACATGTTGCGCAGGTTTCTCTTGAGATTGCGTTGATCATCGCGGTATTCATGATGGCAGTTATCTTGCTTTATTACGGATTCCGTCCGGGTGACGGTTATCTGCTTCTTCTGACACCAATACTGTTCTGTTTTAATATGCCGTATGTGGTTCCGTTGATTGTAGGTCTTTCCGGAAGTATTGTTTCCATCATTCCAGTCAGCTCCGGAATCTGCATATATTATGTTATTATGTATCTGAAACAGAATGCAGGTGTTCTGGCAGGCAGTTCTATGTCTGAGATGGCGGAGCGTTTCATCCAGATCGCAAAGAGTGTATTTGGAAATGAACTGATGTGGGTAATGATAGCAGCATTTGCAGCAGCGATCATGGTCGTATATATTATTAAGAATCTCCCTGTAGACCATGCCTGGCCGATCGCTATCATCGCCGGTGTGATCACACAGTTGATTGTAATTTTCGTGGGAGATATGAAATTTGAGCTGACCATCAGTGTTGCCTCTATGGTGATCGGAATGGTCATTGCAGTGACATTGGCGCTTGTTTATCAGTTCTTTGTGTTTGCTGTGGATTATACGAGAACGGAGTATCTGCAGTATGAGGACGACGAATATCACTATTACGTAAAAGCAGTTCCGAAGATTGCTGTATCTGCACCGGATGTGAAAGTTCAGCGTATTTATGCAAGAAAGACTGCGAAAACAGATAAAAAACAGGAACATTAAAAATTAAGATGGAGGTGTTGAGATGACAGAATATTTAGCGCGTATGTATTCGTGGATCGCGTTTGTTCCAAAGATGATCACGTTTACGAATATCATCGAGATTCTGCTTCTCTCTTTCCTTATATACAAGATTTTATGCTGGGTACAAAATACGAGGGCCTGGACACTTTTAAAAGGCGGTCTGATCATTATTGCCTTTTATCTGCTGGCATCCTTCTTACGTTTTACAACGATTACCTGGATCATCAACCGCATGGGTTTAATCGCGGTGATTGCAATATTGATCATTTTCCAGCCGGAACTGCGAAAAGCGCTGGAACAGTTGGGCAGTAAAAATATTCTGACCGGCTTTTTTCTCACAGAGGATGTGCGTGGACCGGAGGGATATACGGAAAAAACCGTCAATGAGATTGTCCGTGCAGTATATGAAATGGGAAAAGTAAAGACCGGAGCACTGATCGTTATTGAGAAAGATGTGTCTCTGCAGGAGATTGAACATACCGGCATTGAAGTAGATGGTATTGTTACAAGTCAGTTATTGATCAATATTTTTGAACATAATACCCCGTTGCATGACGGAGCGGTCGTGATCCGCGGAAATCGTATTACAGCGGCTACCTGCTACCTGCCGCTTACAGATAATCTCAGTATCAGCAAGGATCTTGGTACAAGACATCGTGCAGCGCTGGGTATTAGTGAGAGTACAGACAGTATGACAGTCGTTGTGTCGGAGGAAACAGGAAGAGTTTCACTGGCACAGGGAGGAGAATTGAAACGTATCTCAGATCCGGAGGTTCTTCGTGCGGCGCTGACAGTGGAAACTGGTGAAGAAGTAACGACCGGACGGTTTAAAATCTGGAAGGGAAGAAATAAAAATGAAAGAAAAACAGAATAAGCGTCGTGGGCTTAAGCTTATTTCGCTTCTTGGTGCTTTTCTTGTATGGCTATGGGTTGTAAATGTTGCAGATCCGGTTATGACGGACACAGTTGAGATTCCGGTAGAGATTGAAAATGGGCATATCCTGACAGACAATGGCCTGACTTATGAGATTGTCGGTAAAAAAACCACTACAGTTTCTTATGAGGTTCATACGACCAACGCTTATCGGATCCACGCTTCAGATTTCCGGGCTTACGTGGATATGGCAGAGTTATGGTCAGTAACCGGAGCCGTTCCTGTCAAAGTTGAAGTTCTGAGCAATGCCAGCTATCTGGTATCCAGTCCTGTCAGCAAGACAACTGCGATTAAAATCGAGACAGAGCCACTGCAGACAAAGCGATTCGAATTGAATACTATTTTAAAGGGTGAGCTGGAGGACGGATTTCAGGTCGGAGAGATCAAACTTTCACCGGATCATATTTATCTGCAAGGTCCGGAATCCCAGATCGGACAGATCAGCAGTGCAGGTATCGAGTTCTCGATCGATGGCCTGAATTCTGCAGTATCCGGTGTATCAGTTCCGCGTTTTTACGATGCGAATGGTAACAGGATCGAACTGAGCAATCGGATTGATAAAAATTGTGATAGTATTGATTATACGATGGAAGTTTTAAAGGTGAAAGAGCTTACCTTAGATTTTGAAGTAACAGGTGAGGTTACAGATGGTTATCGTTTTGTCGGAGTGAAATGTGACGTCAAAACGGTTCCGGTTGCCGGATTGAAATCGGCATTAGCATCTTTAAATACATTGATGATTCCTGGCGACATTCTGAAACTGGATGGTGCAAGCACAGATATTGTGAAGACAGTGGATATTTCCAAGCTACTTCCGAGTGGTGTGACATTAGCCGGTTCGGAGCGAAAAGAGATTAATGTTACCATGATGGTAGAGCGTCTGGAAGACGAAGTTTATCTGATCGAACTGGATTATGGATGTTTTGTCGGTGACAGTGAAGACTATATCTACCGTGCGGAACCGAATCAAGTGAGTGTTCGGGTTCGAGCACTTCGTGAAGAGCTTGACAGTCTGACGCTGGATGCTGATGATCTGGCGATTGATGTATCAGAACTGACAGAGGGAATACATCTGGTAAATGCAGAACTGATAACCGAACTGGATTCGGCTTATGAAGTAGTAAGTGTTGGTACTTGCAGCGTTAATGTAACAAAGATTCCGGACGGACCAGGAGCGACTCAGACAGCTGCAGCAGATGAAACAACGGAAGCGGAGTAAATATGGTAAGTCAAAATGTAATAATTAAAAATCCCACCGGTCTCCATTTGAGACCGGCGGGTACGCTCTGTAAGGAGGCCTTGCGTTTTCCGTGTTCGATAAAGTTTCGATTTGGAAATACCGTTGCAAATGCAAAGAGCGTTCTTAGTGTTCTCGGTGCCTGTGTAAAAAGCGGAGATGAGATTACATTAATCTGCGAGGGAACAGACGAAGAAAAAGCACTTGCAGAAATAGCTGCTCTGATCGAGAGTGGGCTGGGAGAATAATTGCATATGTTAGTGTATATGATTTTGTATGGCGCCGGTATGCTTTTTGCATCCAGCGCCCATTACTGTATGTCGGGATTTTGTTTGATTCTGGCAGCATTATATTTGTATTTTCGAGATTATCTGAAGAGTGGCAATCCCTTACATCTTCGAGGACTGTTCTGTGCATTCTGGGTAGGAGGTCAGGGAATTTCCTGCTTAAAACTGAGTCGGCTTCAGACGGACTGGAGCCTGGAAACCTGGGGATGCTTTTTCGCAGCGCTTGTGGCGTTTTGGACGGTATATGAATTCACTGCGAAAAAACTGGGAACAGTTGTAAAAACAACTGAAAAACGGGATTCCGGCTACGGACTCGGATTGTTTACTGCCATCATTTTGCTGACAGCGGTCTGTGTGACGGCTTTTACTCTGGAGGCAGTGATTCTTGGTTATATTCCTTTTTTTGTACGCGGTGTACCACATGCATATTCATATTTCCATATCTCCGGTGTTCATTATTTTACGGTATCCTGTGTACTGATTCCATCCATGTCTGTTGTTCTTTTGGTGATGGAAAAGAATCTCAGTACGGGAAAAAAGATGGCGGTTGCGGCTGCAACCTTGACTGCACTGGTAATTCCGGTTCTGTGCGTGTCACGATTCCAATTGATCTTTGCAGTTATTTTGGCTGTTCTGACCTTTATGCAGGTGAGTGGTGTGAAAAAGATCCGTTATCTGTTTCTGGCAGCAGGGGCATTGATTCCATTGTATGTAATTCTGACAATCGCAAGAAGTCACGATGTGGAATATCTAAATGGAATCTTTGAGATGAAAAACGGAAATAC
>JAZOVL010000021.1:0-4119 GCA_045658685.1 Pilosibacter sp. | reverse complement strand
AAATATTTCCGTCTCTTCCCGGGTAACGAAGTTCGTTTAATGAGCGCATACTTTGTGACATGTACCGGTTATGAGACTGATGAAAACGGCAACGTAACAGTGGTGCACTGTACTTACGATCCAGAGACAAAGAGTGGTCTGAACTTTACTGCGCGTAAAGTAAAAGGTACAATCCACTGGGTATCTGCTCCGACAGCCGGCGAAGTTGAGTGTCGTCTCTATGAGAATATCGTAGATGAGGAAAAGGGTAAACTGAATGAAGATGGAAGCTTAAACCTTAATCCGAACTCTAAGACAATTGTGAAAGCATTTGTTGAACCGATGTTAATGGATACGAAAGCATATGAAAGCTTCCAGTTTGTGAGAAATGGTTTCTACTGCGTAGACTGCAAGGACAGTGTGGAAGGTAAACCGGTTTATAACCGTATCGTTTCTTTAAAGAGCTCCTTTAAACTTACAAAATAAGCAATAAACGATTACGAAAAACTTAAATATTCGAAAAAATGAGGGATGTCTGCAAATGATGGTTGATTGCAGGCATCTCTTTTTGCTAAAATAGAAGAAGGAAAACTATTAAATGACGGAGACAGATTTATAGAGTTTTGAAAGGATTGAGAATTTGAAAAAAGAGAAACAGCCTGAAACAGGGAAGAGTATGAAAACGAAAAGGGCTGTGTGGGGGCTTACAGCGGCTATTGCAATTATTTCTGTTGTCTTTGGCCGTGGATTCAAAGAGGACGGACGAGAGCAGACTTTGGCGAAAAACAAAGAGATTGAGACAACAGTGGAAAATGTACAAAAGGAACTTCCGGTCAGTAAAACGGAAGAAGAGTTATTGTCTACCATCTATGAAACTATGGTAAATGAAAGATATGCAGATACTGCCCGCATTCTTAATGAAAATGAGAAAATGTTTACGGAACTGCTTACGGAAACATTCAGCGGAGAAAAATACTGTTATTGGGAAACGGAATACGAGAACGGATCCGTGATCCGCAGCCTGGAACCTCTTTCGACAAACGGAAATATGGAAGGTATGGTTTTGACCAGATACAATACCATTTTTTATGGCACTTTCGAAAATGGAAAGCCAGAAGGAGAGTGTCATGCAATCCAGGCGATGGTTCTGGATGAGCCTCGTTATACATTTGCAGAAGGTATCTGGAAAAGTGGAAAAATGAACGGCAAGGGAAGGACTGGATATCATTATTATCTGGGTGCACCGGCGAACGGATTTGTTATGACAGATAAATCCGGAATGTATGTGGATAATCTGTTAGATGGAGAGTTTGTATACCAGACAGAAAATGTACTGGGTGAAAAATTATCCTGGGAAATTGAAGCAAAAAAGGGAGTGACTGTACTCTCTGAAATGTGGACCCATTTTCCGTTTCGAAAAGAGTACATGCTGGGAGCCAAAGAAGACACTGCCCGTGCATATGTACTTTCTGAGGAGAAAGCAGGAGCGCTGCTCTGGAACAATTTGGTCACTTGGGACGAATAATAAAGCAAAAAACGTGTTGTATCATCGATCAAGAAGATACAGCACGTTTTTTGAAATATAAATATTAGATTTCTCCGAACATCCTTGCTTCAATCAGGCGGATACCGTGGTAGAACATCTCACAGATCGGGGTCTCGATGCCAAGTTCTTTGCCGAGTCTTACAACCGTACCGGCAAACATATCAACTTCTGTGTGTTTGCCGTTTTTTAAATCCTGCAGCGTGGATGGCATATTCTCATACGGGATACGACCGAGTGTATGGTTCTGGCGGTCAATCTCTGCCTGTCCGATGTCAACGCCTAACTTGTTGGCTATGTGAATAACTTCCCACATGGCAGCGTTCCTGAAATAGTTGGCGTCATCACTCTTCTGGAATGCACCAAATGGAACACCAAACATCGCACATGTCATATTTTCGGCAACATTGCACATAAATTTGAACCAGATACCTTTTAACATGTCATCGTCAATTTTGTTCTTAATATTGCATGCATCGAACAGCTCTTTGCATGCGAGTACATTTTCAGAAAGGTTTTCCGGATCGTTCTTCGCATCGCCGAAACGGATGACACCGAGTTCCGGATTGAAATCTGTCTTGCCATCTTTCATAACAATGCTGACACGCATATAAGAGTAGAGCATATGCTCCCAACCGTAAACAGCTGCAACCTGTTTTTCGCTTTCCACACCGTTTAATACGGAAAGGATGATGGTATCCGGTCCAACCTGGTTTTTGATATCCTGGATTGCCTGTGGGAGATCATAGCCCTTAACTGCAATGATCACAAGATCTGCCGGATCACCTTCTGCTTCCGGAGTAACGATCGGGAAATGGTAGTTGATTCCGTTTACAGTAACACCATTTTTTTCAAGGCGTTCTTTTCGTGCACCACTTGCTAAAATTCTGAAGTTGGCACCAAGTTTTTCGGAAACTCTCGGAGCAAAAAAAACTCCCATGGCCCCCAGGCCGATCAGAGTCACTTTTTCGATTTTTTTCATGGTATATTTCTCCTTTCGGGATAACGGTTACCTTATATTTTATAATAAGAAGAAGAGGGTGTCAATGCGATGTTTGACAGTTAAGAAAGTAAAGCAGAGGCTTTAAATATTAAGCAGATTGTACTGGAAAAAGGACTTTCTTTTTGAATTCGCTTTGTTGACTTTTGGGGTAAAAACTGCTATACTGGCACTAAGATATTGTGGAAAATTCATAAAAGAAGGCTATATATGGGTGTTTAGTTATCAAGCACCCTTATGCGCTGAGAAAAATATGGAATGCATTCCACGATATGGAATTTCACATATACTTAAGTTTCAAAAAGGTGAAACGAAAATGAAGGAGGTGCGGTGAGTTTATGTGGACTGGTCAGACAATGACCTTTGCGGATTCTATGGTTATTTCCCTTTTAGGAATTCTTGTTGTATTCACAGCTTTGGCTTGTATTGCGATTTCCATCGTAATTATTTCTAAGGTTATTAATACAATTATCAAACCAGAGGCTCCAAAGGCAGCAGCTGCAGCCGCAGCGGCTCCGGCTCCGGCAATCGATGAAGAAGCTTATGCAGTTCTTGTTGCAGCAATTACTGAAGAAGCAAGATTGTCAGGTGACGGTGACGTTCGTGTAGTGAGCATCAAGGAACTGTAAAGGTAATTCTGTAAAGAAACAAATCAACAAAAAGTGGGAAAGAAAGGATGTAATTTGATATGAAATACGTAGCAACTTTAAATGGTAAAAAATATGAAATCGAAATCGAGAGAGTAGATGGCCGTATGCCGCTTGACAGAGGTGCAGCAGCAGTAGCTTCCGCTCCGATCATCGCAGCAGCTCCGGCTCCGGCACCAGTAGCAGCTCCGGCTCCGGCACCAGCTCCGGCACCAGCACCAGCTCCAGCACCAGCTCCGGCTCCGGCACCAGCAGCAGCTCCGGCAGCAGCAGGCGCAACAACAGTAGAAGCTCCGATGCCGGGTAAAGTTCTTGATATTAAAGTTAAAGTTGGCGATGCAGTAGCTTATGGTCAGTGCGTAGTTGTTATGGAAGCTATGAAGATGGAAACAGAGATCGTAGCTCCGGCAGCAGGTACAGTAGCATCCATCAGCGTAAGCAACGGTGATACAGTAGATACAGGTGCAGTACTGGTTACATTAAACTAGTAGGAGGTGCCACGTGAACGTATTCTCAGTATTTGGAGAGTTACTGGCGCAGTCTGGTTTTGCCGCAATCACCTGGCAGCAGGCCGTAATGATCCTGATTTCTTTCATTTTATTATACATGGCAATCGTAAAGCAGTTTGAACCGCTCCTCCTGCTTCCGATCGCTTTTGGTATGTTCCTTGCTAACCTTCCGTTAGCAGGTCTTATGAATGAGGCTGAGAACTGGTATCAGTCCGGTGTTCTCAGAATCATGTACAGTGGTGTTAAGTCCAGCTTATTCCCGTGTCTGATCTTCATGGGTGTAGGTGCTATGACTGACTTTGGTCCGCTCATTGCGAACCCGATCAGCTTACTTCTTGGTGCAGCAGCACAGTTCGGTATTTTCGTAGCATTCATGCTCGCAAATGCAACTGGTCTTTTCACACCGGGTGAGTGTGCAGCAATCGGTATCATTGGTGGTGC